>BACX01000407.1 GCA_000333335.1 Sphingomonas-like bacterium B12
GCCATCGAGGCGAGGAGGGACCGCTGCGCATCAGGAGATGGACCGCAATGAGTCGAGGAGGGATCCGCCAAACGGCGGATCGCTCGCGTCCGGCGTCATCCCGCGATTGACGAAGGCCGCGCCCGCGGCGCCACCTTGCGGAGCAGGTTCATCACCTTCGTCGCGCTGTAGGGCTTCTGCAGCAGGTCGAACCCGTGCGTGCCCTCCGTCGCCAGCACCTGGCTGTAGCCGGACGTCAGCACCACCGGCAGCTCCGGACGCCTGCGCCTGAGCTCCATCGCCAGATCGAGGCCGCTGATCCCCGGCATGACGACATCGGTGAAGACGACGTCGAACCGCTCCGGATGCTCCTCCAGGATGTCCAGCGCCGCCTGACCGTGCGGAGCCCAGACCACGTCGTAGCCGAGATCCTCCAGCAGATGCGTCGCGAACTCGCCGACGAGTCGGTTGTCCTCGACCAGGAGGACGCAGCCGCGATGATCGTGATCGTCGACGACAGGGTCGTCCGACGTCTGCACGTCCGCAGGCGCGATCGTCGCCGCGCGCGGCAGATAGAGCGTGAAGGTGGTGCCTACGTCCAGCTCGCTCGCGGCGATGATCTCGCCGCTGGACTGCTTGGCGAAGCCGTAGACCTGACTGAGGCCGAAGCCAGTACCCTTGCCCACCTCCTTCGTGTGTAAAAGGTTCGAAAATCCTGCCGAGCGTCTCCTCGGACATGCCGGTTCCGACTCCGAAACCTCGATCGCGACGTAGTCGCCCGGCGCGGCGACGTGCGCGCGGGTCGCCGGTATCTCGTCGCGCTTGTTCACCGCGATCGTGATGCAGCGCCCTCGCGGCATCGCATCGCGCGCGTTGACCGCCATGTTGACCAACGCCGTCTCGAACTGCGTCAGATCGGCATCGACGAGGTTGGTCTGACCGGGCGTCTGCTCGAATTCGATCTCGATCGTCGATCCGACGATGCTGCGGAGCATCGACAGGACGCCCTCCACCTTCTGCTCGACCTCGAACAGGGTCGGCACGAGGGGCTGCCGACGCGCGAACGCCAGCAGCTGCGAGGTGAGCTTGGCGGCCCGGTCCGCCGTCTCCGAGATCGCCGAGAGATAGCGCGCGCGCTTCTCGTCGGATAGGCTCGGCCGCGACAGGAGTTCGGCCGACGACTTGATGATCGTGAGCAGGTTGTTGAAGTCATGGGCCACGCCGCCGGTCAGCTGGCCCACCGCCTCCATCTTCTGCATCTGCCGGAGCTGCGCCTCGGCCTCGATCCGCTCGTTCTCCTGCTGCTCGAGCAGCGCGGTGCGCTCGGCGACGCGATCCTCGAGGGTGGCGTTCATTCGCCGCAGCTCGCGGTCCGCGGACTCGGCCCGGAGGAACGCCATTCGCGTGCCGTGGATGAACAGGATGTCGATGCTCACGGTAAAGGCGTAGAACGCCATCGCGACCCAGCCGTCGGGCCATACGAGCCCGAGCGAAAGCTGCGGCGCGAGGAGCGTGTAGTCGACGACGACGCCGGCGAGCGCGGCGGTGGCGATGCCCGGGCCGAGACCGCCGAGGAACGTGGCGACCACCACCGCCGGCAGGAATATCACGAACGGGAACCGCATCGCGAGATCGCCCAGCGCGAGCCGGACTAGGAAAGCAACCAGGACGCCAAGCGCACCGCTGAGGTAGCCGAGCCACCGTCGATGCACCTTCGGCTGGAGTGAAGAGATGAGATCCATGCGCGGAGAAACGCATCGCAGGCCGAATCCGGCCACCGGCTGCGCTTCGGCCGCCGCCGGATCAGCGGACATCCGGCTTCTCGGACTCGGCCGACACGCGCGGATAGCTCGCCCAGGGCAGATCCTTGTGCAGAGTGAGCGACCACCGCGTCAGCCACTCGTCGCCGTCTGGGCCGACATAGGTGTCGGGGATCGCGTAGGCGGGGTCCCTCATCGCCTCGTCCAGCGTCACCGCGTGGAGCTGCTGGTGCCGCAGGATCTTCGCGAGATCGTCGATGCTGGCCGCGTTGAGCCGGCTGGCGTGCATGAGGAACACGAAGGAGGGGCGGCGACCGAGCAGGCCGAACGCCGCCTCGCGGTACCATGCGACGACACGGCCGGTGTAGTCGAGATAGGCGGCCCTGATCCGCGCGGCGGCGGCGACGTCCTTGCGGGCGAGCGCCTCGTCGTAGCGGTCGGCGAACTCCCAGTCGCTGTTCTCCATCGAGACCGGCGCGACGCGATATCCATTGTCGGCGAGCCATCCCTCGAAGCGGGTGCGCGCCTCTGCGGTCGTGCCGGTTTCGAGATACGGATACCGATACCAGCGCTCCTTGCGTCCGCGCACGGCGAGCAGCGTGGAGGTCACCGCCTGCCCCTTCGCGACGTCGGCGATGTAGACATCGATGGGCGTCTTGCTGAGCGAGAGATGCGAGTAGCTGTGGTTTCCCAGATCCATGCCGGCATCGAGCCAGTCGGAGAGCAGCTGGATCCGCTGGACGCGGTCAGCGCCGTCGAGCTGGATCTCGTTCACGAAGCCTGTCGCGGGGAGGTGATGCCGTATCAGGCCCTTCAGCAGCACGCGCGTCGTCGCTTGCGCATCGTCGATCGTGCCGCGGGGGCCGTAGACCGGAAGATCGTCGAACGTCAGCGCGACGTCCTCGGCGAGGGCGGGGCGGCTGGCCGCGAGCCCGATCGCCGCGATCAGGCCGAACCCGATCGCCGCTTTGATTGCGATGGCGCGTCTGAGCATCGAACCTCCTTCCGTCCTCGTCACGCGGAACCCCCGTGGCGACCGCCCCGAGTTCGGACGCATCGCGCGCAGATACCGACGACCTCGACGACGAGACGTTCTGATCGAAATCCGACGAGGCTGGCAGCCCTCTCGAACCTGTCCGCAAGGCCTGGGTCGCGGTGGAGCGTGATGCCATCGCACAACCCGCAGATCGACACGCAATCGATCTCGGCCGTCCGCCTGACGTAGGCGGAGAGGCTCTCGATCCGATGCACCTCGCCGCGTTTCGCCAGTCGCCCTAGCGATCGATAGATCTGCATCGGCGCCATGCTCTCCCCCGACCGCGTGACCAGCCCGTTCAGATCGTAGACGCTGAGCGGCCTGTCGGCCGCCTCCAGCTGACGAAGCAGCAGTTCCTCGATCTCGCCGGGTCGCCGGCGCGACGGACGGCGGCGGAGCCGGGGCACGCCCTCATCCGTGCGTGCTGGTGCGCTGGATGAAGGCGGCGACGTTGTCGTGGATATGCCGGAGCGAGGCCTCGTTCGCGTAGACCATGTGGCCGGACTGGTAGTAGTGATACTCGATGTTGTTCTGCAGGCCGGCCGGTATCGGCAGGTGGTGCATCTCGTACCAGCCCTCGTAGAAGGGCGTGGCGAGGTCGAAGTAGCCGCCGTTGAGCATCACGCGCAGCTGCGGATTGTATTTCAGGGCGTTTCGCCAGATCGGGCATCACATTGGGGGTGCCCTTCACGGGTGAGCCTCCTCCGGGCTGGACGTGATCCATGTCCCAGTCCTCGATGTCGATCTCGGGCTTGAACACTCTATCGGCGCCGAACTTCAGATCCTTGCGGACATAGTTGTTGAAGGCGCTGACATAGGCCGAGCTGATCGCGGCCGACTGCGGATCGTAGTCGGCCTCCTTCGACAGGGGATCGATGTCCGGCCCTGAGAAACGGGTATCAAACCGGCCGGTCGTCATGCCCGCGTCGCTCTGCAGCTGCTTCTCGAACTGCCCGCCCTCGATCCGGAGGTTGGACTTCAGGATGTAGGCGGCCGGGACGCCGATGTAGGCGGACATGCGCTCGGCGATGCGCTGCCTCGTGGACGGGTCGAGCTCGGCGCCCATCTGAAGGGCCTCGAGATAGTCGGTGTTGGCGAAATGCTCGACCTCGGCGAGGAACGGCTCGAGCGTCGCGGGGCGCTGCCCCGGCAGCAGGTTGTGATACCAGGCCGTCGCCGCATAGGTCGGCAGCGCGGTCACATAGGCCTCGTCACTGCCGGGGCTGGTGCTCGGACCGTCCGCCGACAGGCTGAAGTTCAGGATCTGCGAGAGCATGATCACGCCGTTGAAGTCGACGTCGTTGGCGGTTTCGAGCTGGTTGACGACGACGGCCGCGCGCGGCGTGCCGTAGCTCTCGCCGAAGAGATACTTGGGCGAGTTCCAGCGGCCATATTGCGACAGGAAGCCCTTGATGAACGAGGTGAAGGCGTAGGCGTCCTGATCGACGCCGAAGAAGGCCTTCTCCTTGTCCTTGCCGGCGATGCGGCTGAATCCCGTGCCGGGCGCGTCGATGAAGACGAGATCGGTCGCGTCGAGCAGGCTGAAAGCGTTGTCGACGACGCGATAGGGCGCGGCGGGCGTGTGGCTGTCGTTGGCGGTAACGACGCGGCGAGGGCCGAAGGCGCCCATGTGCAGCCACACCGTCGAGGAGCCGGGGCCGCCGTTGAACAGGAACGTGATCGGGCGGTCGGCCGACGGCGCGCCATCCTTGAAATAGGCCACGTAGAACATCGAGGCCTCGGCCTTCACGTCCTTCTTCTCCTCGAGATCCTTGCTAGACTGCTCGCGCCAGGCCGCGTCGTCCCAGCCCTTGGGATGGACGACGATCGTGCCCGCCACGGCGCGGTAGGGGATCTTGCGGCCCTCGACGGTGACGTCGCCGCGGCTTTCCTTGGATTCCGGCTGGAACAGGACGCCGTGGTCGGGCGCCGCGGTCGTCTGGGCATCCTCCTTGGCCGGCGTGCCGTGACCCTCTGGGGTCGGGGCGGCCTTGGAGAGCGCCGGAGCGGCGGCACCGATCGAAATGGCAGCCAGCAGGCAAAACTTCAACGTCACGTCGTGTCCCTCAGTTCGAGATTGCGGTGTCGCGGGCGAAGTCGCCCGGGTTGAGGACGAGGACGATCCGGTCCTCGCCGGTGCCTGTGATCGGAGGAGAGCGGTGGACGATGGCGTAGTCCTCGTCCCAGAGCCTGCCCTTGAGTACCGCCACGTCACCCTCAGCCAGCGATCCAACGGGCAGGCACGACACGTTCGCGCCGCTGGCCAGCTCGGTCGCGCTGTCCTGATCGAGCCATTGGGTGCCGCGCCCCCGATAAGTCGTGATCAGGCGCGCGGAGACGTAGTCCGTGTGGAATTTCCGGCACGCATCCCCCGTGATGCGCTCAAGCCGCACGTCGACCGTCTCCGGCCCGACGAGGTCGGCGAAGATATGGGCGAGACCAGCGATGTCCGAGGCCAGCGCCTCGATCGAGGCGGGACCGCAGCCTGCCTCGCCGAGCCCCGTCAGAAGCAGCTCGCGCAGATCGGACGGCCGCGCGGTCAGCCGGAGCAGGCTGAACTCGCCCAAGGCATCCCGGAGGACGGCTTTGCGCAGCGCCCCGTCCATCGGCCTTCGCCAGATGGCGAGGGAAATAGGCCTCAGGAGGATGGCGTTCAGCACGGATACCGACCCATCGAGCTTGACGTGGTAGGGCAGCGTCGTCCGGCCGCCGCCTTCGCCGCGTTGCGCCGGCATGACGATCGTCGGTCTGCCAGTGCGGCGCTCGCCGAAACGGACGGACTTGTTCAACGGGGAGTCTCCGGATCGGGATCGTGGCGGGTGCGGCCGGTCTGCCGTGACGGGGGTGAGGCGTTCGGTATTCGTCGAGGATCAGGTCGAGAGCCGTGGCGCGGGCCATCAGAGGATTGGCCTCAGCGCGGCGGCGGCCCCGCGCCGACCGAGCCCTGATGCTCCATGACACTCCGCGCGCTGTCGCGGTCGTAGGCACCTCGGGTGGACGCCCGCCGGGTCTGGTCGACCATCCGCTGCGTTCCCTCGTCAGGGTCGGTGATCGACTGCTGCGATCCGGAGCCCGCCACCGTGACCGAACCGCGGGTGATGGCATGAGCCGCGCCGGCCAGAACCAGTCCGGCGGCTATGCCGAACATTACGAGCGTGCTGCGCATGGGAGGTCTCCTTCGCGAGCGGTCGAGAGCGTCGGGGGAGGGGGCAGGACGGCCGCTCGGCCCCTGGAGGCTGATCGACATCGTCCATCCGGGCGGCTCGCGGCGCTGCGTCGCTACGGTCATCCGGAATGCGGTGTGTTTCGCGCTGCCCCGCCCTGCGGAGGCGGCCCCGGTGCCTATGGGCTCCTGCGATTTTCCGGGGCCGCGCACGGCTACAGATCCTTCGCGACGCCGACGAAGAAGCCGCGGCGGGGGCCGTATTCCGGCGCGCCGACGCCGACGCCCGTCCCGTCGCGGATCTCATACTTGTGGTCGCCGACATTGATCACGTCGAAACGGATCTGGATGCCGGGCTTCTCGAACTTGTAGCTCGAGGACAGGTTGAACTGCTGATAGCTCTTCAGCGCGGCACCGTTGGGGATGGTGCTGCCGTCGGCGAGCGCCTCGTCGGCGCGCAGGCCCGATCCGTAGATCATGTCGCCGCCGATCTTGAAACCGGCGAGCGGGCCGGTCTTGAAGGCGTAGGAGATGCCCGCCGAGCCGGTCCACGTCTGGTCGTGGTCCAGATAGATGTAGTGGCTCTGGATGTAGACCAGATCGTCGGGGTCGAAGTCGAACTGGCTCGACGTGATGTCGCGACCCTTCGCCTTGGCGTAGGCGACGTTCGCGTAGAAGAGCCACGGACCCTTGGTGTAGCTGACGTTGCCCTCGACGCCGTGGATCTTGCCGTGACGGTAGTTGAACGGCGTCAGGATGATCGGCGCGCCGAACTGACCCTCGTCGATCAGCTCCTTCGACTTGCGGTAGTAGCCATCGACGCCGAACGTCAGGCCCGTGTCGCCGACCTTCTGCTGGAAGCCGACATCGAAATAGTTCTGGCGCTCGGCGAAGGGCACGGTGTCCGCGAGTCCGACGGGTGCCGCCGCGCTCGTGTTGGCGAACTTGGAAACCGTCTCGGTCGCGACGTTCTCGAAGGGCGCAGGCGAGAAGTAGCGCGCATAGCCGGCGTGGATCGTCGTGGTGGTCGTCGGCTGCCAGACGACGTTGGCGCGCGGGCTGAACTGCTGCTCCTCGCGATAGCCCTTGTAGTGGTCGAAGCGGCCGCCGAAGTTGATGGTGACCGTCGGGAGGACCTTCCACTCGTCCTGGAGGTAGACGCTCTCGGTGGTCTCGGTCTTGGCGCTGTTGTCGACGATGCTGATCGGCTGGCCGAAGCTGCCATCGTCGTTCACGGGGAACACGGCGGTGTTCGTCCGGCTGATGCCGCGATCGTGCTCGAACAGGGCGCCGAAGCGCAGCGTGTGGGAGTCGGACAGGTGGTAGGCGCCGTCGATCTGGGCGCCCTCCGTGATGTCCTTCTTCAGCGCGTGCTGCGCCTGCCCGTTGAAGAGGAGCTCGCCGAGCACGTCCGGCGTGTATTTCAGCGACGAGTACCGCGCGAACACCGATCCCTGGATGGTGAGCGGGCCGCTGTCGTGCAGATAGGCGATCTGGCCGAATCCGGTCCGCTCGAGCTGGCGTTCGTTCAGGTCGTTCGACAGGAAGTCGGTCTGGCCGTTGACGTCCCAGCCCGGGTTGCCATCGGCGGCGTGGAGCCCGTTCGGGTTGGGGATCTGGAAGGCCTGATTGGAGAAGCCCCCGACGAACGATATGCGGTTCTCGTCATCGATGATGTGCGAGACGTATCCGAACAGCTGGACCTGGTTGGTTCTGTCGTGAATCGGGGTCGACGATCCGTCGACGCTCTCGATGCCGAGCTTGTCGTGGCGGTAGTCCGCCGACACGAAATAGTCGGTCGATCCGGTCGATCCGCCATACTGGATGCTCGGCTCAAGCGTGTCGTGGCTTCCGCCATACATCGAGATCGAGCCTGCATTGTCGAAGCCGGTCTTGGTCGTCACGTCGATGATGCCGGCGGTGCGCAGGCCGTATTGAGCGGGCAGCGCGCCGGTCAGCAGGCTGAAGCTGTTGATGAGGCGGGGCGACAGCGTCTGGCCGAACACCGCGAGCCCTTCGGGCAGGATCACGCCGTTGATGCGATACTGCAGGTTGTTGTGGTCGTCGCGGACGTGGAACTGGCCGAAGCCGTCCTGCACGACGCCGGGGAGCTGGAGGATGATCTGGTTGAACTGCTGGTTGTCGCCGCCCGGCAGCGCCTGGATCGTCTCGTTGGTGATCGTGTAGCTGGTCGCGCCGAGCGCGGGCTGGATCGAGGCGCGAGCCGCGTCGAGCTTCTTCGCCGTCACGATGATGTCGGAGCGGGGCGAGGTGCTCTGGCCGGAGACGGCCGAGGCGGGATCGGTCGCCGCGCTGTCGGGCGCGGGAGTGGTCGTCTGCGCGAGCGCGACCGTCGAGGACAGGGCCATCGATACGGCGGCCGCCGACTGCAGAAAGCGGAACTTCATAGTGACTCCCTGATGTGATGTATCATATCGTTGCTTCCGCCGTGGCGGGCATCCCCTTGCTCCCCCGTGGACGTCATCCTCAGAGAGGCTGTCGTGACGTGAGACGATATACTATTCTACTAACTAGACCGGTGACGGAGGCGCCTTGCATCCGACTCGGAACGTCGCTGTCTATGGAATGAGATATCGTCTCACGCAATCAACATTGAATTACGTTTTGGAAACAATCAGGCAACCTAGCCTCGACGGCGTCGACGCCGGACACCGGCCCTCGCAGCGAGCTCGGAGATGAGGGGAGAGAAAGGCATCAGCAAGGGCAGCCGGTCCGTCCAGATGCGGATGGTCGTTGTGCCTGTCCCGCCCTCGAAATCCGCGACCCCGCACTGCCGGATGCGGTAGTTGCGCCCTCTGAAGATCGGATGATCGACGACCGTCTCGATAGGCCTGCCTATGATGCCGTGGGCGAGGCTTTCGGGAAACCTTTCGTGAAGGAGAAAGAATGCCTCGCTCTCGCGGGACCATACGTGGACGCCGCCGTCGCCGAACTCGACCTCGAGCTGATCCTTGTTGGCCGCGATGCCGATGTGTCCTCCCGGTTGCGAGGGGAGGCGGACGACGACCCCGCGACCCGACATGGCGTCCTTGAACAGCGCGTCGGCCTGCGGTGAGTTCAGCTCCTTCTACCAGCCGTAGGGCAGCCTGTACCGCCAGTGCGTGAGCGGAAACGCGTATCTCCCCATGCTGCGTGCCGCCCAAGCCTCCCGATACCCCCGGCCTTTGGTGCGGATCCGCCAGAGGAAGCGGAAAAGGTCGAACCCCTCCTCCTTCATGATGTCCAGAAGCAGCGGCGAGACGAACTCGATGCGACGCTGCATGAGGAAGCGCAGAAGCATGAGATCTAACTCCCGCTGGGTTTGCCGCAGTTCGCGCTCGGCGAGGGACAGCTCGGTGACCGGACCGAGGGCGGCACGCATCACGCGAGCACCCGCGCAGGCGGCCACGCGGGCGGATCGGCCACAGGCAGATCGATCAACGCATCGAGCAGCACGATCATCGCCACGCAGTCGTCGTGGTTGTATTGGACGATGCGCTCGCGGACCGCGGGATCGCCGGTGCGGTCGTACTCGTCGAACCAACTGATCGACGCCGCGCCGCTCGCGTCCGCGTCGGCCCACTTGAAGCCGAGATACTTCGCCAGCGGCTTGATGCTGTTCGAGTTGAGCGGCCAGTCGGTATGCGGCAGCACCACGTCGAAGTAGAGGTCGATCGTCCGGTCCTTCGCGAACAGCGCCTCGACGTCCTCGGCTGAGCAGACGTCCGGGTGGCGTTGCTGGAGCATGCGGAAGGACGTGCGCAAGCGCGGCGATGCGGCGGTGGCCGAGCGCACCGCCAAGTTCGACGGCCACGACCTCGAGCAGACCGGCGGCAGATC
>BACX01000406.1 GCA_000333335.1 Sphingomonas-like bacterium B12
TCTCGGGGATTTCGATGGCCGCGACGGCGTTCCACGTCATCTCGTCACGATCCGGAGCTCCGGCGCCTCGTGCACCTTCCATTCGGACTGTGGGTTCGGCCGGGAGACACGCTTGCGGGTCAGCGGATCGCGTATGAAGCGCTGGCGGTTGAAGACGATGCGCCCAGCGTAGAGCTCGTTGTGGAGGATGCCGTTTCGCCGCTTCCGGTTGCCGCAGAGCGCGGTCACCCTCCACACGCCGCCGCTTGGACCGGGGATGCCCTCGCCGTTGAGCTGCTTGACGATGTAGGTGGCGCTTCGCCCCTCGGCGCGCCACTTGAAGATGCGCCGCACCACCTCGGCCTGTTCCGGAACGATCCGACGATGGCCGCGCTCGACCTGCGCGCGGCGATCTGCGCGTCGGTCTCGTAGCCATAGGAGAGACCCCAGGGATCCGGCCCGCTGCGACGCAACCGACCTGCCCACGCCGGGTCTTGTCGCCGAGGTTCTTCAGGAAGAGGGCCGACATCGTCCCGGTGAAGCCGATCTGGAGTTCGCCGATCTCTCCCTCGGAGACCGTAACCAGCCGGCAGCCCCCGAATGAAATCCGCTTCCAGATCGCTGCGACGTCCTCCTGGTCGCGGCTGATCCGGTCGAGTGCCTCGGCCAGTACGATGTCGAAACCGGAGAGACGGGAGAGCAGCGAGTTGAGGCCCGGGCGGTCTCGCGTCGCGCTGGAGAGTGCATAGTCCGGAAAGACCTCCACAACCTGCCAGCCGTCACGCTGCTCGACACTCGAGCGGCACAGGCGCACCTGATCGTCGATCGACCGCTCGGACTGGCGATCAGAACTGTAGCGGGCGTAGATCGCAACCCGCATCAATCGGCGCCGTCCGAATCGACGCTCCGCATCCGGCGCTTCCTGCGCGCGGTCGATGCCTGGTCCTTCAAGGGGCCGCCGTTTCCACCAATGCTGATCTGACGCTCGATAACATCTGTCCGAGCGAGGTCTCGCGCAAGAGTCTTCACGAACTCGACGAGCTCGGGAGCCGGGGGAGGCTGCTCGGGTGCCACGCGCGAGAGCTCGTCACGGCGCCGAAGTGAGGTGGTCCCGCCCATTTGGACAGTTTGGCGGCTTTGCTAAGCTACACCCCGATACCGTTCATGCCGCCAATGGGATGATCTGACCATGGGGTCATGGGAATGATTATTGCTATTGTTAAGTAGCAAAATATGATGAGATGAAAGAAGGGAAAAATGGCCCCACTGTAACGACGGACGAAACGGCAGCCGATCTGGAGCCGGACCTAGAAAGACGCTATTCGCTCGGCGTGGCCAGCGAGAAAACCGACATCGGCGTCAAGCCGAAGGCGCCGAGAACGGCGGAGGCCAAGGACCCGGTTGCGGTCGCGGTCGGACAGCGCATCCGGGAGATCCGGAAGAAGCAGGGCAAGACGCAGGACGACATCATGGCCGCGAGCGGCCTCGCCAGACGGCATGTGTCCCGCGTCGAATCCGGCGCCGACAATCCCACGCTGCGCGCGATCACGCGCATCGCCGACGCGCTCAGCGTCAGCCTCGCGCATATCTTCAAGGGCGTGCAGGGGTACGGCGAGCCGATCGAGAGCCGGAAATACGAGCGCGACGACGAGTAGCAGGGCGCCGGACCGGCGACCGACATCGTCCATTACGCCGCCGCGAGGCACTCCGCGCAGCGGCCGTGGACCTCGATGACCGGTCGCTCGGGGGCGAAGCCGTCGCGGCCTGCCACGGTGCGCACCCGCTTGGTCAAACTGTCGTCGTCGACGTGCCTCGTCGTCCCGCAGCCGTCGCAGATCAGGAAGATGCAGTCGTGCACGCAGGCCGGGTGCCGGTTCACCACGAATCCGTTCAGGCTCTCGACGCGGAGCGCCACGTTACGCGTCACGAAGAGATCGAGGATCCGGTACACGCTGTTCGGCACAATCCGGCGGCCGAGGCGCGTCGAGAGGCTTTCGGCGATGTCGTAGGCGCTCGCGGGCTGATCAAGCCGCGCCAGCTCGGCGAACACCTCCGAGCGCAGATCCGTCCACTGCTCGCCGGCCGCCAGGAGCGAATCCCGTGCCGCGTCGGAGAGCGCCTTGCCCTGATAGTCGACGTGATCGTGATGCTCATGGCCCATGGACCTCTTATGGCGTTTCCACCGCGCACCCTCAAGGCGTGGAACCGCAGAAGTCCCAGCGCCATGTCGATGTCAGGTCTGAACATGAAAAATGCGAAACCCGGAGCCCGGGAGCTTTTAGGGTATGGTATATCGTCTCTCTTTGATGCATTGCCCTGATGAATTCGACGAATACGGAAACTGTCTTCCCAATGTCAGTAGCACGCCACTCCGTGCGGGCGCCGAGGCCGGAAGGTGAGGCACCGCCGCTACAGTTCCTGGGGGAGTGGCGGCGATGACGGTCAGCCCCTGGGCGCTGCTCCTCGGCCTCGCTGCCGGTTGCGCCACCTTCGCCGGCGGCCAGCTCGTTCTCAACACCCGGAAGCGCTTCGGCTCGGTTCTCGGGCTTGCCGCCGGCATGGTCATCGGCGTCGCCCTGTTCGATCTGCTGCCCGAGGCGCTCGAATACGGAAGCCCGCGGACGGGGCCGTTCCCTCTCCTCGCGTGCACCGGGCTCGCGCTCGTCGGCTACATGCTGCTCGACCGCATGACCGACAGAGGGCTCCGCTCGAACGGCTGGGTGCGCGCGACACTGGCGCCCGCCAGCCTCACGCTCCACTCGTTCATCGACGGCGCCGGGATTGGCGTGGCCTTTCAGCTGGCCCCCAGCGCGGGATGGCTGGTCGCACTGGCCGTCGTCGCCCACGACCTCGCCGACGGCGTCAACACCGTGAGCCTCGCGATCGCGACGGGGAGCCGCCGGGCCGGCCGGAACTGGCTGATCGCGAACGCCACCGCGCCCATGCTCGGCGTCCTTGCAGGGAGCGCCGTGACCGTGCCCGGCACGGTGTTCGCCTTCCTGCTGTCGATCTTCGCCGGCATCTTCCTCTACATCGGTGCCGTCCATCTGCTTCCACGCAGCCACGCTCTGCGCCCTCAGACGACGACCAGCCTCGCGAGCCTCGCCGGTGCCGTGTTCATGCTGTGCGTCGTCAACTTCGCCCGTCACCTGACGTGAGCCGCTCGACGATTG
The DNA here is from genome assembly GCA_000333335.1 of Sphingomonas-like bacterium B12. Classification (GTDB taxonomy): domain Bacteria; phylum Pseudomonadota; class Alphaproteobacteria; order Sphingomonadales; family Sphingomonadaceae; genus Solisphingomonas. The sequence continues at coordinate 3,153 of BACX01000406.1, forward strand.
GTTAACGCCCCGCCGCAAGGCTCTTTCGATTCAGCGACACGATATACCATATCTCTTATGATCTCTGAGGTCTGTCGGCAGACACTCGTCTCGGCGCCGCTATCGCTTCGGTGCCGGGGGATGTCGTCGCGGTTCGCGACGCGTGGGGAGCGCGAAGCACAGATGGTCGGCCAGAGGCGGCGGCGGGCGGGGGGCATTCATCCCGGATTCTCCAGCTTCATCGAGCGTTCTCACAAAAACATATATCGCGATAACTTTCCCACTTTACAAGCAGTGTCGGCAATCCTAGCTAATAGTTATCGCGATATTGGTTATCGCGGCTTATGTGCGCGGAGACTGATCATGAGCATCCTCTATCGGACCCAGGCTATCTCGACTGGCGGCCGCACCGGCACCTCGAAGACCGACGATGGACGCCTGTCCGTCACGCTGGACACCGTGAAGGAGCTCGGCGGCGGCGGTGGCGACGGCACCAACCCCGAACAGCTCTTCGCGGCCGGGTATTCGGCCTGCTTCCTCGGTGCGCTCAAATATGTCGCCGCGCAGAGGAAGGTGAAGATCGACGAGGCCACGACCGTGACGGCGCAGGTCGGCATCGGTCCGCGCGACGACGGCAAGGGCTTCGGACTCGAGCTGGCGATCGAGGTCGACATCCCCGGCATCGATCGCGAGACCGCCGAGGCGCTGGTCGCCGAAGCCGACGTGGTGTGCCCGTATTCGCACCTCGCGCACAACGGTGCGGCCGTGGCGCTCTCCGTCGCCTGAAATCGCGTCG
>BACX01000405.1 GCA_000333335.1 Sphingomonas-like bacterium B12
TTGCATTTTCCGTTCGGTGATCTAGCCGCGCACCCTCCGCGTCGAGGCGCCGGTCTGTCGGTCGGCCACGCATTATCCCCATTCCGCGATCATGCTTTTTTTCAGCAGACGGTTCTCGAGCGTCAGGTCGGCCACGCATTCCTTCAGGGCGCGGGCTTCGCGGCGCAGATCCTGCACCTCGCCAGTGGTGGTGGCACGGGCGGTATCACCGGCGAGGCGGCGCTTCCCCGCCTCCATGAACTCCTTGGACCAAGTGTAGTACAGGCTCTGGGCAATGCCTTCCTTGCGGCACAGTTCGGCGATGCTGTCGTCATCGCGCAGGCCTTCGAGCACGATGCGGATCTTCCTCGGCCGAGAAATGCCGCCGGGTCTGCCGCCGGATGTCCTTCACCACCCGCTCAGCAGAGGCCTTCACCGGCGATTTTTTCAAGGAGGGTTGGG
>BACX01000404.1 GCA_000333335.1 Sphingomonas-like bacterium B12
GGCAGACGATGTAGTCGTTCTTCACCGAAGCGCGGATAGACACGGCGGGTTCCTGGGCGGCGGCCTCCGGCTCGGCCGGAGCCGTCGCCTTGGTCAGCGCTTCATACACGTTATGGATGAGCTGAGGCACTTCGCCAGTCGCGACGCTGTTATTGGAAAGATGGGCCGACACGATGTCGGCGGTCAGAGCAATCAGTTCATTGTCAGCCATTGCAATCTCCGGGAACGGAAGGCCGCGCACATAGGCTTCTGAGGCGAGTTGTCCACCATCCGGATGCGTATTACTCGAAATTAATCGCGGTTTGGCTGCTGGCGACCCCAGTCTTGAGATCCTCCAAGTCTTCCATCAGCATCGATATGAGGACAGTCGCGTGAAGCAGAGAGATGTTTCGAACAGCGCGATGGGCCGTCCGCACATCCCCGATCACCCGAATGCATCTGGCTGAGTCGGCAGATGCGGGAACCCGCTTCCGCCGCGCAGGGCGACACCCTGCTGATGATCACTTCGCCCTTTTATGCAGACCGGTGCACACGTCTAAATCTCAATGTTCATCGCTCGATCGGTCCAAGACGTTCGACAAGAGATCCGGGTCGATCCTAAAGGGAGGCGAGGTAGTGCACCGTGTCGACCAGCGTGTCCCCGGATATGGGAAGGATCAGCATCAGGAACAGCAACAGGCCGACGAGGCGAAGCACGATACGTTCTGCACGCGGCGTCCACCTCGGATTGTGGGGATGGGGCGGATCTGGCCGCGGCTCGAAAACGAAGTCTCGTGGATCGAAGGGCATCAGTGGCCCCGCCTTCTGACGTCGGCCAGATCGATCGCCCGGAGGAGGGCGCTGAAATCCCCGTCGTCCGGCAGGGGGTATGATCGCTTTAAACCTGTTCCCAGGGCTGGCAGGTCGCTTTCCGTGAGCAGGCCCACGGCGACTATGCGCTTTCCCGCCATCGGATCTCTCGACCGGTCCATGGCGACAAAACGAAAATGGATCGCTTCGGTAACAGAAATTGCGCCTGAATGACGAAGAAGAACGGCAAGATGCCGACACCACCCTCTCGACGTGCGTGGCGGTGCGACCAGCAGCTTGGCGGCTGACGGTCCTTGCGGTCAGCGCAGCAGCCGCGTGAGGACCGTCCCGGCTTTCGCTGGCCGAATACCGACCATGTCTTCCTCGCGCTGCTTGTCAGCAGACCGGTAGCGCCTTTTCCTGCCGATGGATCAGGTTCGCTTGTCTTTCGTGAGGCGTCAGCACCAAAGTTCCTGGCGGATCAGGCGCGGCTTGCGACAGGGACCGGCTGGGAGCGGCGGCGGCGGTCCGGACCGCCAGTATCCGAGCCTTTGCTGGATGCCGGGCATCTCGGAATCGATGACGGCGAGCGGGTTGCCGTCGCCATAGCGGGTGGCGCTCCGATATCGCAGCACCTGCACATAGCGGTCCTTAGTGCCGGGCCGAGCGACCGTGATCCAGAAGGCGAAGGGTGCGTCGCTGGTCGGCTCGGCCGAGATGACCGCACCGCGCAGCGGGCCCGCGTCGACGTATCGAATCTCCTGGCTGTTGTTGCGTCCCGTCTGCTTCTCGTAGGCCGGCACGAACTGCCCGCGGGATCGATCATAGGACAGCGCGACCGTCGCGACCCGCTGGTCGCCGTCGCCGCTGTGGAGGCTTGCGACCCTCACGAGCAGGATTGGCAGGTCAGGCCTGGGATGGACGATCCGCGCATCTTCCAGGAAGTGCGGCTGGGCGAAGATGTCGTTCCTGTCCTTTCCGGCAAGGAGACCGTCCAGCGTGGGCTGGCAGGTCCGCCCCGCGTTGCGACTGAGGCACAGGCGGATTGCGCCCGGCGCTTTGTCGTCTCCCATTCCCAGCGGATCCTGGATCTCGGGTCCCTGGGTTGCGATAAAGCGCCATCCCGGCGGCGTTTCGAACGGCTCGGCGAGGTCGATCGAGGATAGAACGGTGCCTGGCAGCTCGGCTGCGGCCATCAACAGGATCGAGAGCAGCGGGAGTAGCGCTCTATGCATCATGGCGTGAATCCTGGGCTTTGATCTTTGCGACGATCCCGTCGGCCGCGGCGGTGACGTCGCGCCACGTTTCCGCGAAGTCGGCGGCGGAGCCATAATAGGGGTCATGCACGTCTTCGCCCTCGCGGCCGGGAACCATATCGAGCAGCAGCGACA
>BACX01000403.1 GCA_000333335.1 Sphingomonas-like bacterium B12
CGCGAGCCGACACCACTATCCATGCGCTGTCGCGCGGACGACGATCTTTTCCCTTCGATCACGTGCGCCCGGTATCTATCGATATTACGGACGAGCACTCGATCGAGGAGGCAGCGAAGGCCATAGCCGGTCCGGTTGATCGCATCGTCGTTGCGACCGGAGTGCTGCACGAGGAGGGCCACATGCCCGAGCGTGCGCTGCGGGAGCTCGACCCAGCCGCACTTTCGAGGATCTTTCTGATCAACACGATCGGCCCGGCGATGGCGATCAAGCATTTCTCGCCGCTGCTGCGCCGGGACGGAAAGACCATCTTCGCCCTTTTGTCGGCGCGCGTCGGGAGCATCTCCGACAATCGCACGGGGGGCTGGTATGGCTATCGCGCATCGAAGGCTGCTCTCAACATGATCATTCGCTCGGCCGCCATCGAGCTCAAGCGCAGCCGACCGGAGAGTATCTGCGTTGGCCTCCATCCGGGGACGGTTGATACAGCCCTCAGCAAGCCGTTTCAGGCGCGAGTGAGGCCTGAAAAGCTCTTCTCTCCTGAACTGGCGGCATCGCAGCTCGTCGACGTGATGGATGGGCTGGTCGCTGAAGACAGCGGCCACTGCTTCGCTTGGGATGGAGAGGGGATCCTGCCATGACCGACGATCGCGAGGACCGCGGCCGCTCGGTCCCGAGTGGCCGATTGTCGCGCGTCGGGGTCTTCGGCCGATTGGCCGGGGGCGTTGCCGGCGGGATCATGGCCGAGGGCGTGCGCCGGCTGGCGAGCGGCGAGCGGCCGCGCATGCGCGATCTGCTATTGACGCCCGGCAATGTCGGGCGCGTCGCCGACCAGCTCGCGCATCTGCGCGGTGCGGCAATGAAGCTCGGCCAGATGATCTCGATGGATGCGGGCGACGTCCTGCCGCCCGAACTCTCGCAGATCATGGCGCGTCTGCGCGAGCGCGCGCATCGGATGCCGCCGAAGCAGCTGGGCGAAGTCCTGAATGCCGAGTGGGGCTCCGACTGGCGCAACCGCCTTTCGGCTTTCGACGCCAATCCGATCGCAGCCGCCTCAATCGGCCAGGTCCATCGGGCCAAGGCAAAGGACAACCGGCCGCTGGCCATCAAGGTCCAATATCCAGGCGTCGCCCGCAGCATCGACGCGGACGTCGACAATGTCGCGACGCTGCTGCGGGTCTCCGGGCTGTTACCGCCAAGTCTGCAAATTGGCCCGCTGCTGGAGGAGGCGAAGCGCCAGCTACGCGAGGAGGCGGACTATCTGCGTGAGGCAGAGCAGATGACGACCTTCGGCAAATTGCTCGCCAACCAGCCGCAGTTTGTGGTGCCGACCCCCGATGCCGGCCTCACCACCCCGCATATCCTGGCGATGACCTTCATCGAGGGGCGTCCGGTCGAAAGCCTTGCCGACGCGCCGCAAGCCGATCGTGATCGGGTGATGCGGATGCTGATGCAGCTGGTTCTGCGCGAACTCCTCGACTTCGGAGTGATGCAGACCGACCCGAACTTCGCGAACTATCGCTACCAGTCTGACACCGGCCGCCTCGTCCTGCTCGACTTCGGGGCCGCGCGACCGGTCGGCAAGGCGACGCAGGGCGCCTATCTCGGCCTGCTACGAGCTGGGCTGTCGGGTGATCGCGATCGCTTCCGTCAGGCCGCGATCTCGGCCGGCATTCTTACGGACGCGGTGGTGACGCGGCATGGTGCTGCGATCGACCGCATGCTTGCCATCATCCTCGACGAGATGGGCAGGCCCGGGCCGTTCGACTTCGGTGACCGCGGCTTCGTCGCGACGCTGCGGGAGGAGGGGACGGTGATCGCTGGAGACCGGTCCTCCTGGCACGTTCCGCCGGCCGACATCCTGTTCGCGCAGCGCAAGATCAGCGGCACGGCCTTGCTTGCGGCGCGCCTGAAGGCAAGGGTGGATGTGCGGTCGCTGATCGTCGAGGCGATCGGGGAAGACAACATATGAGCCTCGTCGTATGGCACGATGGTGGCTGTCCGCTCTGCAGACGCGAGATCGCGCTGATGCGGCGTCTCGACCGGCGGGGCGCCATCCGCTTCGTCGATGTTTCTGACCCTGGAGCGACCTGCCCCGAGGATCGCACCGAGCTGCGCGCCCGCTTTCACGTGCAGGAGGATGGGCGGATGCTGTCAGGTGCTGCGGCCTTCGCGGCGATGTGGCGCGCGATCCCCCTCCTGAGGCCGCTTGGCCTCGCAGCTCGCAACGGCATCATGCTGCGGCTGCTCGAGCGCGCATATCGTGCGTTCCTGATCTATCGGCCGACACTGCAGCGGATTGCATGGCGCGTCGAGAGGCACCGCAAATGAAGCGATGCGAGTCAGACACCGTTGGTCTGAGCTCATGGCGTTCAGCATCAACGGAAGTGACATTGCCGCCCGGATTTTCCGATCGTTGAATTCCATCGACGCGGATCGACCACCCGCTTTGGACCGCATCGTCGATCCAGACGACATCGCTTTGCACTGGTTCGCGCCCGCAGCAGGGCGCATCCGATCAGATTGACACTGTGGACAGCCATTTGCGGTTCCGGCTGTCAGGGCGGCGACCATGTCGGAGAGCGGGCTCGCGCGTCGGCCGGTCGATCATTTCGGTCGGTTTCCAAGTGTGGATATCGGGGATGGCCCGTCGCGCCGGCTTGCGCCGCAATTCCCGATATGTTCTCCATCGCGTATGGATAGCGGGCAACCGGAATCGGCAGACATTCTCGTGCCCGAGGGGCGCGATCGGCTTGGTCGAGCCCATCAGCTGCGCGTCGACATCTCGATCGCCATATCGATGGCACCGGCGTGGCTACGGCGCGCTCTTGGTGACAAGGACGCCCAGAGGTCGAGAGGAGCTCGCGTGGAGATGGTCGAAAGAGTGGCGGCGGCGATCGAGCGCCGTTTTCGGGTCACCTGGCTCGGTTCGGACGAGGTCGATCCCAACGCGCGACCGCTCGATGCTTCCTCGCCTCTGTTCGGAGGACCGGGCACCCCGAAGGATTTGGATGAGGGTCGAATTGACGGTGGCAGGGCGATGGAACATAAAGGGAACGATTCGCCCGGTGGAGTCGTCTAGCAGCCATGGATCCCTCATCTCCCTCGCGCCTGGAGCGCCTCGCGGCCCTGCGCGCCGAGGTGCAGGCGATCGCGCCGGATGCCCGGGCGGCGGTAGGCAGCATCCCGTTCGGGATCGACGACGTTGATCGGCGCCTGGCCGGTGGCGGTCTGGTCGTGGGCGCGCTTCATGAGGTTTCAGGCGCGACGCAGAGCGTCGCCGACGACGCCGCAGCCACCCTTTTCACCGCGGGCGTCGCGGCGCGCGCCGGTGGTGGCGTGATCCTCTGGGTGATGTCGAGCACGGACCTGTTCGCTCCGGCGCTCAGCCAGACGGGCATACTACCATCGCGACTGATCCAGGTCGATGCGCGCCGGGACGAGGATGCCTTGGCCGTGATCGAGGAGGGGCTTCGGCATGGAGGCCTGTCGGCCGTCGTCGGTGAGGTGACCCGCATCGGACTGACGTCGACACGGCGGCTTCAGCTTGCGGCCGAGGAGGGCGACACCATCGCGCTGCTGCTGCGGCGCTGGCGTCGGCCGAAGGAGGATCCGACCGCCGTGCCGTCGGCGGCGCTGACCCGGTGGCGCATCGCGTGCGCGCCTTCTACGCCGCTGCCCGTCCAGGGTGTCGGGCGCCCGCGCTGGCAGGTCTCTCTCGCTCGCCAGCGAGGCGGCGATCCATGGGACTGGCTCTTGGAGGGTTGCGATGCGCAGGGTCGTGTCGCTCTACCTGCCGAGCCTCGCAACCGACCGGCTGCTCCGGCTCGACGCGGGCTCGCGCAGGCTGCTGCCTGATCGGGCGCCGTCGCCCGCCATTTCCATCGAGCCCCTCGCCGCATCGGACGAGTTCGCGTGCTCTTGCCCACGCGGCGGCGGCTGGCGCCCTGGCGCGCGCTGGTCGAAGGAGGACGGAGGGGGGGCGGTCATGGGATCACGCGAAGAGCGGATTGCGGCCATGCCCGTGCACCAGCGGCCCAGTCCAAGAGAGCTTGGCAGAAGATCGGAGGTCGCCGAGCGACCGTTCAGAGGCCGGAGCGAATTGTCCGAAATGGAGGCAGCCGGTCGATCGGGCTCGGTCTGGCAATGGGAGCGGGCGCCTGTGGTGACGGCGGGTCAGGTTGGCAATCGCATTCAGATCCTTGCCGCCGATGCGGTAGCGATGGCCAAGGGTCTAGGTCCGGGCATGCCGCTCACGCACGCTCGCGCGTTGGAACCAACGCTCGACGTGCGCGATGCGGAGCCCGCCGCCGACCGCGCATTGCTCGACAGGCTGACGCTCTTCGCCGTCCGGCGATGGACGCCGACCGCGATGGTCGACGAGACAGGCGATGGACTGCTCATGGATGTGACCGGTGCCGCCCATCTTCACGGCGGCGAGGAGACGATGGCGCGAAGGCTGGTCCGCTTCTGCGGCAGGATCGGGCTCGACGCGCGCGTGGCGATCGCCGGCACGATTGGCGCGGCCCACGCGCTGGCGCGCCACGGTGGCGATCGCATCCTGGTCTGCGACACGCACAAGGAGCCACAGGCTCTGGCGCCGCTGCCCGTCGCGGCGCTTCGGCTCGACGAGCGCCAGCGCGGCACCGCCCGGCGCCTGGGCATAGACCGGATCGGCGACCTGCTGGCAATGCCGCGCGCGCCGCTCGCCAAGCGTTTTGGCGCGTCGCTGCTCGACCGTCTCGATCAGGCCATCGGACGTCTTGCCGAGCCCTTCGACGTCTTCGTGCCGTACGAGGTGCCGGAGGTGGAGATTCGCTTCGCCGAGCCGATCGGTTCGGCTGGTTCAATCGCGCGGGCGATGGGCGACCTCATGGAGGATCTCGCCGACGACCTTCGCATGCACGGTCTGGGCGCGCGGGTCGTGCGGTTCACATGCGACCGGGTCGATCGCGAGGATCAGATGATCACCGTCGGGATGGCGAGAGGGACGCGCGACGTGCGACACGTGCTGCGGCTACTCTCCATGAAGGTGGAGGAGATCGAGCCCGGCTACGGCATCGATGCGATGCGGCTCACCGCGATCCGGACGGAGCCGTTGGGACCGACGGCCCTCGAAGGCGATCTTGGCGGCGGAGCGCGGCGGCGCGCGATCGATGATCTCGTGGACCGGATCGCGACGCGGCTGGGCCGCACGGCCGCCTTTCGCCCCTCCGCCGTTGAAAGCGATGTGCCCGAGCGATCCGTAGCGAGGATCGGACCGCTGCAGGCGGCGATCGACTGGTCTCTCCCTTGGCCCCGGCCGATCCGCCTCCTGAAGCGGCCGGAACGCGTCGACGGCGTAATGGCCCTGATCCCGGACGAGCCTCCGAAGCGTTTCGTGTGGCGTGGGGAGAGGCACGTGGTGGTCAGAGCCGATGGGCCGGAGCGGATCACCGGCGAATGGTGGAAGAGGACCGCGGAGGCCTTTGCGGTGCGCGACTATTTCCAGATCGAGAACGAGCGGGGCGAGCGCTTCTGGATGTTCCGTCGCGGCGATGGCGAACACGAGGGGACGGGTGATCTGAGCTGGTGGATGCACGGCTTCTTCGCGTGAAGATCGCTGGAATCGAGCCGAGCCCGGCGCGAGTGCCGTAAGAGTATGCATGGGCGGACGCCATCGGCCTTCGATCCAAAGATGAGCCTAGGCTTCGTCGCTCAGTAGCGTCGCCAGCAGCGACATAGAGTTCAGAGAGGGATCGTAGCGTGAGGCTACGATCCCTCACGCGCGAGTTACTCCGCTGGCGCGGGAACGGGCTTCGCCGCTCGAGTGCGCGCCGCCTTCAACGCTTCCGCGC
>BACX01000402.1 GCA_000333335.1 Sphingomonas-like bacterium B12
GATTTCGCGCGTGATCGCGGCGCGGCGGTGACCGCCTTGCAGGCGGAAGTGAAGCGTCTCGGCGGTGAGCCCGAAACCGGCAGCAGCTTCCTGGCGGCGGCGCACCGCACGTTCCTGGACCTGAAGCAGGCCTTCACCTCGAACAACGACAAGGCGATCGTCAACGAGGTCGAGCGCGGCGATGACCACATCAAGGCGAAGTTCGAGACCGCGATGCGGGACGAACGCCTGACGCCCGAGAGCCTCGCGGTGATCCGGGAGGCCTACACCTCGGTGCGGGCGGGGCACGACAAGATGAGCGCGCTCAAGCACAGCATGGCATGATCACGTACCGGGCCGGCATCGCCAACGATGCCGGCCTTGACCATAACCGGGAGTTGCCCGTGCGTAATGAAGCTTGCCGCACGGGCCGCCCATGCGGCTGAAGATCGAGCACCGAACGGTTTATCGTTATGCCTCTCCGGTGACGCTCCAGGTGCATCTCCTCGTGCTCACTCCGCGCGACGATGCCGAACTGACCACCCTGTCCCGATCGCTGCGATGCGAGCCGGAAGCGGATATCCTGTGGACGGTCGACGTGTTCGGCAACCAGATCGCCACCACCAGCTTCTCCGGTGCCACCGACGCGCTGACGATCACAAGCGAGGTGGAGGTCGAGCACAGAGCGTCGGAATGGCCGGTCTTCGCGATCGATCCCGGCGCGCATGGCTATCCGTTCGCCTATACGCTCGACGACATGGTCGATCTGGGAGCGTTGGCGCAGCCCGACTGGCTGACGTCCGGCGCGGAAACCGTAGGCGCGTGGGCGCGCGGCTTCGTCCTCGGCCCGCAGACCGACACGCTGTCGCTGCTCAAGGATCTGAACGCCGGCATGCTGGACAGCATCGTTTACCGCGTGCGCGACGAGGAGGGGACGCAGTCGCCGGCCGAAACGCTGACATTGGGCAGCGGGTCCTGCCGGGACATCGCCGCCCTGTTCATCGAGGCGGTGCGCCATCTCGGCATGGGCGCACGCGCGGTTTCCGGATATCTGGTCGACCTCGATCAGCCTGCCGACGACGCGGGGTCCACCCATGCCTGGGCGCAGGTCTATCTTCCAGGCGCAGGCTGGATCACGTTCGATCCGACCCACCGGCGCGTCGGCAGCGGGCATCTCGTGCCCGTCGCGTTCGCCCGCTTCAACCGGCAGATCATGCCGGTGACCGGGGGCTATCTCGGCGACGCAGATGCATTCCTGTCGATGGAGGTTTCGGTGCGGATTCGCCTGTCGTAGGGGCAAACCGCTTCTAGGTCCGGCGCCTGCCGGTCACGCCGCCGGCGGTCAAGGCCCACCAGCAGATGAAGGGCTGAGCGAACAGGCGGGGATAATGATAGGTCCATCCGAGGCCGGTTCCGGTCGAAAGATCGCGGACAGCGTGGAGAATGTTCGCCGGATACACGCAGACCGCGTAAACGGCCAGCATCGTTCCGGCCAGCCAACGGAGCTTCGGCACGAACAGCGCCGCAGCGCCAGCCAGCTCGGCCGCGCCCGTCACCATGATCACGAGATGAGGATGTGGTACGCCAGGCGGCATGACGCTTTCGAAGAAGATCGGGCGCAGCAGGTGCACGATCCCCGCAGCGACGAACACGGGCGCGATCGTCAGGCGTGCAATATCAGCGCCGCGCGATCTGCTTTCATTCGGCGGCCCGTTCATGATCAGGGCAGTCCTGCTGGTGGCCGATCTGCATCGACGATCTCGACCCTGACCTGCTGATGATTCAGCTGAGCCTGGCCGAAAACGGTCAGAAAGCTGATGTCCGTGGCATCACGCCCCACACCAATCCGCGCGATGCCCTCGGTAGGAGCGAGCCCCGTCGGGTCGACCAGATGCCATCCCCCCTCGAGCCAGACTTCGACGACCGCATGGAAATCAGGTGGATCGAGTTGCCACGCATAGGCCCCAACCATCCGCGCCGGGATTCCGGCGGCGCGCGTCATGGCGATGAGCAGATGCGCGAAGTCCCTGCATACGCCGCGATGCCCTACGTAGGTGTCCGCCGCCGTGGTGTTCACGTCGCTGGAGCCAGGGACGTAATCGAGATGCCCACGAATCCAGTCGGCCATCGCCTGCACCTTGTCGCCGCCTTCTGCATCGCCGAATTCGCGACGGACGGCGGTTTCAAAGCGATCGGCCTCGCAATAGCGGCTCGGGAAGAGGTAGGGCACGACGAGGGGCGGCAGATCCTTGAGCTTGTCGGTGCGGAGACCTTGCAAGGCGGTCGGCGCACGCTCGATGTCTACCATCGCGGTGTAATGCGCCGTGACGCGGCCCTCGCCATAGGCCCATGTCCGGCGGCCGAGGCTCTCGTCGCCGATGATCGGGCGAAGCGGCTCGACGCCGCCCACGACGAGCTTGTCCGTAATCAGGATCTGGTCGTGCATCTGGGCGACTTCCAGCGCGAACAGCAGATCGGCCGGGCCTGCCAGCGTATAATCGAGGAAGGCGTCTATCGACAGGCGCATCGGCATGGTTCTTGTCCTGATTATTTTGCGATCATGTGCAGCGCGCTCATCAGGACGGGCCAGTCATAGGGCTTTCCGAAGAACTGGCCCCGGTCCGGCAGCGACGTCGCATCCGGCTGGCGTCGGCCCGACGCCACGATGATCTCGATGGGTGGCCAGCGATCGCGCGTGACCCGCGCCAGCGCGAAACCATCCATGCTACCCGGCATCTCGACGTCCGTGAACAGGATGCCGATATGGGCGCAGGTTTCAAGGATGCGGATCGCCTCGTCGGCATCGCCGGCCTCGATAACCTCGAAGCCCTCGTCTTCCAGCCTGTCTACGGTATCGAGCCGGATGAGGAACTCGTCCTCGACGACCAATATGGTCGGCTTATTCAACGGATCTGTCCGAGACGATCATCGCTTGCATCCTCTTTCGGCTTGCGCCTGCGAGGAGAGCTGCGACTCAGCCTCGGAAACCAAGGACTCGACAACCAGCAGGCACGTCGTCGCGTTCCGGGCCTCTGCGAAGAAATCGCGGATGCGGCATGTTTGCGGCAACGCGGTGGTCAATGGCCTCTGCGTTGCCATCCGGTTTCCAGCCGACTGACCAGTTGCTGGATACCAATGGACGATATGACCGTGCGTCCTTCGTGCCAGTCCGAAATCCAGACTTGGGCGACGCAATGGATGGCGCAGGCCGACTGATCGATTTCGCTAAGGGCGGACCAAGCGCGAACGCAGCCCCGGAGCGTGCCGACCTCCGTGGCGACCCGTCCCGGCCACGAGAGTTTCGCTTCGAAATCCCAGGGGATGCATTCGTCCGCCATGAAGCGGTCAGGTGGCTCGGCGCGTTTTCAGCTGACGCTGGCGACGCAACTTGCCGACCTTGACCTTGGCCATCTTGAGCATCGTTCGGCGCCGGCACGGTGCCGGAACTTTCGAGAGCTCATGCTCGATCGCCAGCTCGGCGGCTTCGCCATGGTCGCGTAGCATGTAGACCGCCTCGTCCTGCGCCTCGGCTCGCATCCGTCGCCGGCGATCGAACCATTCCTGAATATGCATGTGATCCGACTCCGGACGGTGGGCGACTTTCCCCTCAACGCACCCGCAAGGGCGTGCGGACGACGTTGCCGGTGATCAGCTTGCCGGCAAAAACGCGGCCCATCATGGCGGCGTCGTGGGAATTGATCAGGACGACGCGGGTGCCGCCGGTGTGCAGCGGCTCGACGGTGCTGATCGTGGCGTTGTTCCTGGCGCAGGCGGCCATCACCTCGTCGATGTGGAGCGTTACACAGAATGCGCGTGACATGGCGGTCTTCCGAAACAGAGGAATAAGGGGGCCGATGCGCCGCCCCAAAAAGAAAAGGCGCCCGGAGGCGCCCTTTCCATCATGCCGGCTGAAGGTTCACCGCCGAGGTCTTGCCGCGGCGATCGGTCTCCAGCTCGTAGGAGACGCGCTGCTCCTTATCGAGCGTGCGCATCCCGGCGCGTTCGACCGCCGAGATGTGGACGAAGGCATCGCCGCTGCCGTCCTCGGGAGCGATGAAGCCGTAGCCCTTGTCGGCATTGAAGAATTTTACGGTTCCGGTGATCATGGGAAACTCCTTGTGGTGCGCCGGATGGCGCGTCTTCATGATGGAAATTCAGTTTGTTCCGACCTTGGCCTTCTCGGCTGCCGCCTCGTCGCGCAGCCGCTCGCCCTTCCGAAGCCGGTTCGCCATGGCGAGCCAGGCTTCCTCCGATCGGCGGCAGCGCTCGCGCACGTTCGCCAGCAAGGTGGTCTCGGCCTCGCGCGCGCATTCCGCTGCGCGAGCCAGGTAGAATTCGCTGGTGACGGACATGGCAGGCTCCCGGTGAGAAGGTCAGCCCAGGGCTTCGGCGACGATCTGCCGAAGCTCGGTCTGGGACAAAGTCATGGGACGTCGCGGAGCGATTGGGCTCCTTCGAAAATTAAAGGTGGTCGCCGACAAAGCGTCGGCAATGGATTTCAGGTAGTTCATATGTCCTTCGGCGCGATCTGCTCGCGCGATGTTGAGTGTACGATGCTATCGTCGCTTGCGCTGGAACGCCGGCGTCGGGCCCGAGCCACGCTCGCGATAGACGATCCGGCCCTTTTCGAGGTCGTAGGGCGTCATCTCGACTCGCACCTGATCGCCGACCACCGAACGAATGCGACCGCGCCGCATCCGGCCGGCCGTATAGGCGATGATGCTGAAGCCGTTTTCCAGGCGGACCCGGAAACGGCCGTCGGGCAGGATTTCGTCGATGAGGCCTTCGATGGAGAGAAGCTCCTCCTTGGCCATCGATCAGAGCGTCCGATCCGAAACGGGCATCGCCGAATCCGGCTGCGCACCCCCTTCAAAATCAAGGCGCCAAGGACCACGAAAAAGGGCCAACACGGCTGATTTCATCGGAATATTGACTTTCCACGAACAAGTCTTGCTGCGAGCGGAGACTCGCGCAGCTGGAAGCATGTAAGGGAAAGCAGCGCCGGGGCGCCAGATTCCGTCGCAGGCGACGTTAGCATCGTCTATATGGGCTTATTTTAGTGAGATTGCAATCTTGTCGTTGAAAATGGTTGATTCAGATTATCTGCAGCAAATAACGACCAATTCAGGCGACACTCCATGGCAAGCGTGCTACAGGCAACATTCACGGAGTTGAACCGCATCCTCGTGACGGACGGCAGGGCGGCCCTGCGCACGAACGAGGCCACCGATCCGAATGACCACCTTCATCTCGGGGCCGCATGCCCCTTGTCCATGCGCCGCAGCCAGTCGCCCATGATCACGGTGGAGCAGAAAATCGGCTTCTATCGCGAGTGGTCCTCGCGTGCCGCCCGGCAGGCATTATCGGCCATGCAGCAGCAGACAAAAGAGCGCTGCACGCACAGCGCGGGGATATGGTCGCTGATCGCCGACGCGCTGGAAGCGGGGGACGATGTCGGAGTGGCAGGCCTGACGCACAATCTTGTCTTCCTGACGCCGAATTATCTCGTCCCGGCAATCTGAGCCTCCGGCTCTCGCATCACAAAAGCAGGAGAAAGTCGTGGCGAACATCCTGAAGAGCTTCGCGATCGAGCCTCGCGAGGGCGGATATCGCCTGCGCATCGAAACGGAAGGCGGTGTCGATTTCGAGTTCCTCGCCTCCTTTGACCAGCTCGATCTTCTCGCCGAGGATATTGATCGCCAACTGGACGCCGATCAGGATCCGTCGAACTGACTGGGCGAGAACTTCGCAGAGGCGCGATCTACTCGGTCAGCTCTTCCACGAAGATGACCCTGTTCGCGTCGGCGGGGCCGCTGGCGAGGCGCCGCTTGCCCATCGCGATGATCTCCTCGCGATGCTGATCGACGAACTGCCGGGCGGTCAGTCGGTCCATCTTTCTGCCGGCCATTTTGTTCAACACACGATGGCTCGTGAACAGCAGGCGATCACGGCCGTCCCATCTCGTCCGGAGCAGCACGTGATCGTCGACTGTCTCTATATCTTTCATGGACGCTCAACGCGGCACCCGGTGCTTCGGGCCCGGAGCCGCCGAGCCCGGAACTTCGACGCTCCTGAAAGATTGTGCGCACAAGGTGCGTCCGTCCGCCTTCGTACCACCAGGGGAATTCCGGCATGACCAGTTCGGCACATGGCCCGCAGGTGCTGCCGCTCGGCAGCCTCGACGATGGCTCTTCCGGCGGACTCTCCGACATCGATCTGCTCCATCGGATCAGCGTTGCGCTCATCAACGAGCAGGATCGCTTCGAGCTTTACGGCAAGATCGTCGAGGCCGCCGTCGCGATCACTGGATCGCAATTCGGAACGATGCAGCTGCTCTGCCCCGCCGACGATCCGTCGGGCCATGGTGGCGAGCTTCAGTTGCTGGCGCATCGTGGCCTGCCGCCCGAGGCCGTAGGCTTCTGGCAATGGGTCAGCCCCGGGGCGTTCAGCAGTTGCACCTTGGCGCTGAAGTTCGGCCAGCGGGCCATCGTCCCCGATTTCGAGGAGTGGGCCGATATCGCCGGCACGCCGGACCTTGCCGCCTTCCGCAGCGCGGGCATCCGATCGGCCCAGACCACGCCCCTGCTCTCCCGCGGCGGCAAGCTGCTCGGCATGATCTCGAACCATTGGAGCGAGCCGCACGAACCGTCCGAGCGGGATCTGAGGATGCTCGACATCGTCGCGCGGCAGGCGGCCGACATACTGGAGCGCACCATCGCCGAAGAGGCGTTGCGTCAGCTCAACGAGACGCTGGAGGTGCGGGCCGAGGAGCGGTCGCGGGAGTTGCTGGCCTCCGAGGATCAGGTCCGCCAGCTGCAGAAGATGGAGGCGATCGGCCAGTTGACGGGCGGCGTCGCCCATGATTTCAACAATCTGCTGACGATCAATCGGTCCTCCGCCGAACTCTTCTCGCGCCGGG
>BACX01000401.1 GCA_000333335.1 Sphingomonas-like bacterium B12
CGGAGGCACCACCGCCTACACCCGCGACGGCAACTTCTCGGTCTCGGCCGAGGGCCAGATCGTGACGCAGGATGGCCGCCCGCTGGTTCCCAACATCCAGATCCCGAACGGCGCGACCAACATCACGATCGGCGCCGACGGCACTGTCTCGGCGACCACCGCCGGCTCCACCGCCTCCACCCAGCTCGGCAAGATCCAGCTGGCCAGTTTCGTCAACCCGACGGGCCTTCAGTCGATCGGCAACAACATGCTGATCCAGACCGATGCCTCGGGTGATCCGCAGCAGGGCGATGCCGGCACCGACGGCCGCGGCACGATCGAGCAGGGCGCGCTGGAAGCCTCCAACGTCAACGTCGTGGAAGAGCTGGTCGACATGATCGAGACCCAGCGCGCCTACGAGGTGAACTCGAAGATGATCAAGGCGACGGACGAGATGCTCCAGTTCGCCAACCAGAACATGTGATCGGACGGAAAGCCCACACGATGCTGCGCACCCTCGCCCTCTCCGCCAGCCTGCTCGGCCTCGCCGCGACGCTCGCCGTCGCGACGCCCGCCGATGCGCGCAAGCAGAAGATGCAGCCGCAGGTCACCGATTTCACGGCGACCATGCCTGCGGCACCGCCCGCCCCGCCGGCGGACGGCGCGATCTTCCATGCCTCCTACGGCTATGCGGCGCTGACTTCCGGCGCGCGCGCGGCGATGGTCGGCGATCTCGTCACCATTCAGCTGGTCGAGGCGACGCAGGCGCAGAAGAGCAATTCGGCCGACACCAGCCGGACAAGCAACATCGGCCTCACCCCGCCGACCACCGGCCCGCTCTCCTTCTTCTCGTCGACCGACGCTTCGATGGGCGGATCGGGCACGTTCAAGGGCAAGGGCGACGCCGCGCAGTCCAACGCGCTGACCGGCAACATCACCGTCACCATCGCGCAGGTGCTGCCGAACAACGTCTACCTGATCCGCGGCGAGAAGCATCTGACGCTCAACCGTGGCGACGAGGTGATCCAGATCGCCGGACTGATCCGCGCGGCGGACATCGACTCGACCAACACCGTGCTCTCCACCCGCGTGGCGAACGCGCAGATCAACTACACCGGCAAGGGCGAGATCGCGCGCGCCAGCACCCAGGGCTGGCTCGGTCGCTTCTTCTCGCGCGTCAGCCCCTTCTGAGGATCGACGACGTGAAGCGCCTTTTCCTCCTCGTCCTCGCCGCCCTGGCGGGCTTTGGCTCGCTGGTGGCCGCCCCCGCTCATGCCGACCGGATCAAGGATCTCGGCCAGTGGCAGGGGCTGCGCACCAACCAGCTGACCGGCTACGGCATCGTCGTCGGCCTGTCCGGCACGGGCGACGACAGCCTCGAATACACCACCTACGCGATGAAGGGCGTCGCCTCGCGCTTCGGCCTGCAGATCCCGCCGGGCATCATCCCCGCCAACAAGAACGCGGCGGCCGTGATGATCACCGCCGATCTGCCCGCCTTCGCCAAGCCCGGCCAGGTGCTCGACATCACAGTGTCGGCGCTGGGCAAGGCCAAGAGCCTGCGCGGCGGCACGCTGATCATGGCGCCGATGTACGGTGCCGACGGCCAGGTCTATGCGATGGCGCAGGGCAACCTCGCGGTCGGCGGCCTCGGCGCCTCGGCTGCGGACGGATCGAACGTCATCGTCAACGTGCCGACTGCCGGCCGCATCCCGAACGGGGCCACGGTGGAAAAGTCGGTCGACGCCGGCTTCGCCACCTCGCCGACGATCAATTTCAACCTGGGCGAGGCGGACCTGACGACGGTCCAGCGCGTCGCCGCCGCGATCAACCAGGTGATGGGCGCCGGCCACGCGCAGGCGATCGACGCAACCACCGTCTCGATCCAGGCGCCTCCGGGTGCCGAGAGCCGCACCGCGCTGATGGCACGGCTGGAGGACATCGAGGTCGATCCCGCCGACGCCGCCGCGCGCGTGGTCGTTAATGCCCGGACGGGAACGGTCGTTATCAACGGTGCGGTCCGCATTGCGCCGGCAGCCGTCAGCCACGGGAAGCTCACGGTGAAGGTGGACGAAAAGCCCCAGGTCTCGCAGCCCGCGCCGTTCTCGCAGGGCCAGACCGCGGTCGTCCCCAACAGCGCGATCTCGGTGGAAGAGCACAATTCCCCCATGTTCCTCACCGGCGGCTCCAGCCTGTCGGACATCGTGAAGGCGGTGAACGCCATCGGTGCGTCCCCTGCCGACCTCGTCGCCATCCTCGAAGCGCTGAAGCAAGCCGGCGCCATGAAAGCGGACTTGATCATCCTATGATCCAGGCAATCCCAACCCTCGCCAGTGCCACGCAGCCTTCCAAGGCGGACGCGGACAAGGCCAAGCTGAAGACGGCTGCGCAGCAGTTCGAGGCGGTCTTCCTGCGCCAGATGATCGGCAGCATGCGCCAGGCCAGCCTCGGCGACGGCATGTTCGACAGCCAGGCGACCCAGCAGTTCCAGGACATGGCGGACAGCAAGACTGCCGACGCCATGTCGCAGAAGGGCGTGCTGCACCTCGCCGACGTGATCGAGAAGCAGCTCGGCGCCACCGTCGCCAAGCAGGCCGGCGCGACGACCGCCGCTGCCACGGCCGCCAGGCCCGACGTCACCAGCCTCGCCACCGCGAAGGTGGCTGTCGGAGCCCCGTCATGAGCGATCTTCTCGGTATCGGCGCATCGGGCGTCCGCTCGTACCAGACCGCCTTGTCCGCGATCGGCCAGAACGTGTCGAACGCGGATACGCCCGGCTATACGCGCCGCACCGTCACGCTGACCGAGAATTATGCCGGCAATGGTGGCCTCACCTCCACCGACACCACCCAGTTCAACGGCGTCTCGACGGCGTCGGTGAACCGCGCCTGGAACGACTATCAGGCGCAGGCGTCGCGATCGGCGGCGGGCGAGGCCGGCAGCGCCGACGCCGTCTACACCTGGCTATCCAATGCCGAGACCTCGCTGAACGATACCGCCAACGGCGTCGGCCAGAGCGCGACGGCCTTCTTCTCGGCCGGCACGGCGCTGGCCGGCGATCCCAACAGCACCGCCAACCAGCAGAGCTTCCTGTCGACGCTCAGCCAGACGGCGACCGCGTTCAACACCACCGCCAGCTCGCTCGCCAGCGTGTCGAGCGGGATAGCGACCGACGCGACCACCACCGTCCAGAGCATCAACTCGACGCTCGACCAGATCGACAAGATCAACCTGCAGCTGAAATCGTCGCAGACCGGCTCGTCGCAGGCGGCGGATCTCGCCGATCAGCGCGACAGCCTGCTGGACAGCCTGTCGAGCAACATCGGCATCAACGTCTCGCTGGACGACAAGGGCGCGGCAACGGTGACGCTGGCCAATACCAGCCAGCAGCTCACCGCGTCGGTCGGCACCGCGGGCACGCGCTTCGCGGTCACCTCGGGCACCAACGGCACGCTGGCGCTGCAGGCGATCCAGAACGGCACCTCCACCTCGGTCACCAATCCGGGCGGCAAGCTCGGCGGGCTGGTGCAGAGTGCTTCCACCGTCGCCGATCGCCGCGGCCAGCTCGACAAGATGGCGTCCGATTTCACGGCCGCCGTCAACGCCTGGCAGGCGCAGGGGCAGACCGCATCCGGCGCGACCGGCGGTGCCCTGCTCTCCGGCACCACCGCCGCGACGATCAAGATCACCACCAGCGACACCAGCGCGATCGCGTCGGCCTCGTCGAGCGCGTCGAACGGCAACCTGCTCACCCTCTCCACCCTGCGCGGCTCGACCGGCCTCGAGCAGACGTGGAGCAGCATGGTGACGGTGCAGGGCCAGACGGTGGCATCCGCCAAGGCGGCCGACACGGCGGCGACCTCGGTCGCATCCACGACGATGGACGCGCGCAACGCGACCAGCGGCGTCGATCTCAACACCGAGGCGGCGGAGCTGATCCGCTACCAGCAGGCCTATAGCGGCGCGGCCAAGGTCATCCAGACCGCGCAGCAAACCATGCAATCCATCCTCGACCTGTTCTGAGGCTAGAGACCGATGCTCAGCACCAGCTACTCGCTCACCTCGCAGATCAAGAACCAGCAGGCGCTGGAAAACCAGATCTCGGACCTGAACTACGACATCTCGTCGCAGGTGAAGGTGCATGTCGCCTCGGACGATCCGGCGGCGCAGGCGCAGATCGCGCAGATCGGCCGCCAGCAGTCGGCCAACACCGTCTATACGAGCAACGTCACCAACGCGAAGGCAACCACCTCGCTGGTCGATACCAGCCTGTCCAGCATCCAGACCTCGGTGCAACGTGCCAAGGAACTGATGCTGAGCGCGTCGAACGGCACGATGTCGGCGGACGATCGGACCGCCGCGATCACCGAGCTGAAGGGCATCCAGCAGAGCCTACAGACGGCATCGCAGGCCACCGACGCCTCCGGCAACCCGCTCTACGCGAAGGGCTCGCCCACCCAGATCCCGATCGGCGACGGCGTCACCATCGCGGCGGGCGAAAGCTATGACGACGTGTTCGGATCGGTCTCGCTCAGCAGCGGCGGCACCCAGAGCCTGGACACCATTCTGAGCAACGCGATCTCGTCCCTGCAGGGCGACAGCAGCGGAACGCTGGACCAGACGGCGGTGAACAGCGCGATGAACGCGCTCGACGACGCCTCGACCCACATCTCCGGCGCCCAGTCCGATCTCGGCGTGCGCGAGACGCGGCTCAACAATGCGACCGACGACCTCGCCAACAGTGCGACCAACCTCACCACGTCGCGCTCGGCGCTCGAGGATACGGACGTCACCGAAGCCTATACCCAGATGCAGCAGAAGATGACGATCCTCAACGCCGCGCAGTCGATGCTGGCGCAGATCAGCAAGACCTCGCTGTTCGACAAGCTGAGCTGATTTTCATCCTTCCCCGCCAGGGGGAGGTGGCGACCGTAAGGGCGTCGGAGGAGCAGCTAGCGATCCTGCCTCTACAGTTCCGCCGTCCTCCCCCTCCGTCACGCTACGCGTGCCCCCCCTGGCGGGAGAGGATTTGGACGCAGTTAGACCATCCGCCATGTGAAAAATCACGGTTACGACGCCGCTAACTTCACCTTTCGTTTGCACCTTGCGGGGTAGGACGAAGGCTACCGCCCAGGCGTTTCAACAGGGGTCAGCAGGAAATGTTCGCAGCGATCGGCCTCGTGGTCCTTCTCGTCATGGTGTTCGGCGGCTTCGCCTTCACCGGCGGCGACCTGCACCCCGTGCTCGAATCGATCCCGCACGAGATGATCATCATCGGCGGCGCGGCCGTCGGCGCGATCGTCGCGGGCAACTCGATGAAGGAGCTGAAGCAGTTCGGCGGCGGCCTTGGCAAGATCTTCAAGGGGCCGAAATACAAGAAGCAGGACTTCCTCGACACCATCTTCCTCACCTCGTCGCTGATGAAGATGCTGCGCACCGACGGCCCGGTGGCGGTCGAACCGCATATCGAGGATCCCAAGTCCTCGACCGTGTTCGCCAATTATCCCAAGCTGCTCAAGGATTCGACGCTCGTTCACCTGATCTGCGACACGCTGCGCCTGGTCGTGGTGTCGTCGGGCACGCTCGATCCGCACGCGGTCGAGGAGGTGATGGACAACAGCCTCAAGACCCACCACCACGACGACATCCGCCCGGCCGACATGCTGCAGTCGCTGGCCGACGCGCTTCCCGCGCTCGGCATCGTCGCGGCCGTGCTCGGCGTGGTGAAGACGATGGGCTCGATCGACAAGCCGCCGGCGATCCTCGGCGCGATGATCGGCTCGGCTCTCGTCGGCACCTTCATGGGCGTGCTGCTCGCTTACGGTATCGTCGCGCCGTTCGGCAATCGCTGCCGCCAGGTGATCGAGAGCGACGCCGCCATCTATCATGTGGTGAAGCAGATCATCATCGCCTCGCTCCACGGCCATCCGCTGCCGCTGGTGATCGAGGCGGCGCGCTCTTCCATCAGCCACGCGAACCAGCCGGCCTTCGCCGACGTGTTCGACGGCATGCGCGGTAGGTAAGCATGGCCAGCGCCGCCAAGCGCGGCCGGAACGAACCGGTCGAGCCGCCCAAGATCGTCATCGTCAAGAAGATCGTCGGCGAGGGCCATGGCGGCCATCACGGCGGCGCGTGGAAGGTCGCCTATGCCGACTTCGTGACCGCGATGATGGCGTTCTTCCTGCTGCTGTGGATTCTCGGCGCCACCACCGAGAAACAGCGCAAGGGCATCGCCGACTATTTCAGCCCGACGCTGGTCGAGATGCGCGAGAAGTCGGCCGGCTCGAACGGCATGTTCGGCGGCGACTCGATCATCTCGAAGGATCATTACGCGCACCGCGCCTCGCAGACCGGCTCGAAGTCGATCACCATCCCCAAGGATGCCTCGGGCGGCCAGAAAGAAGGTGCCGCCGCGATCCGCACACGCGACCGTATCCGCTTCCAGGTGCTGAAGCAGAAGCTTCAGCAGCAGATGAAGGCCAACAAGGCCACCAACGGGCTGGACCAGCATGTCCGTTTCACCGAGACGCCCGAGGGGTTGCGCATCGACATCGTCGACGGCGCCGATTTCTCGATGTTCGCATTGGGGTCGGACCAGTTGGTGACGCGCGCGCAGAATCTGATCCAGGAGGTCTCGCAGACCATCGCGACCGTGCCCAACGGCGTGATCGTGCGCGGCCATACCGACGGCCTGCCCTATGCGGCGGGGCGCACGGTGAACAACTGGACGCTCTCCTCCGCCCGCGCCGAGGCGACGCGCAAGGCACTGGCCGGCGGCGGCGTCGCCAACGACCGCTTCCTGCGCATCGAGGGCGTGGCCGATCGCGAACCCTATCAGGGCGCGACCGACGCCTACGACCCGCGCAACCGTCGCATGTCGATCACGCTCGCCTGGACCGACGGCGGCGCCGACGAGAGCGACGTCAAGGCGATGCAGGCGCAGATCGGCGGAACGGGCGGCGGCGGAGCGCACGATACCGGCCCAGAGGACCAGCCGCGCGGTTTCATCGGCCACTGAGCCGTAACGATCGGAACGGGGAGCAGCGCTCCCCGTTGAATCCCGCGACCGAGGGAGACCGATCATGGCAAAATATGCGCCGCGCAATTCGGAAGGCGATCACCGCATCCTGAAGGACGATCCGGAAGCGATCGCACTGCTCAAGGACGAGCATCACAGGTTCCGCGAGCTGTTCGACAAGGCCGATCGGGCGGAAGGCGAGGCGCTGGTGCCGATCGCCCGCGAGCTCTGCCTGCGCCTCGCCGTCCACATGACGATCGAGGAAGAACTGCTCTATCCGGCCGTCAAGGATCTCGGCGAAGAGGAGAAGGACGAGGTCGACGAGGGCATCGTCGAGCACGCCTCCGGCAAGGCGTTGTGCGCGGAGATCGAACAGCTCGACGGCACCGAGGAACTGTTCAAGTCCAAGGTCCATGTGCTGGGCGAGGAAACCGTCCACCATATAGACGAAGAGGACGAGGAGCTGTTCGAGACCGCCAAGCAGGCGGCCAGGGACGGCAAGGTCGATCTCGACGAACTCGGCCGCAAGATGCGCTCACGACAGGCGGAACTCTACCGGCAGGTCGAGGAGACGGGCGAGATGGGCGTCACCCATGAGGCCGAGGTCGAGGAAGTGCCGAGCGTCTAGCCTCTCGCCAAGCCGCCGCCGCTTCGGCATAGGCGGCGGCATGGCACGCATCGCATATGTCAACGGCAGCTTCGTTCCGCTCGACGAGGCGAAGGTCTCGATCCTCGATCGCGGCTTCCTGTTTGCGGACGGCATCTACGAGGTGACCGCCGTCCTCGACGGGAAGCTGATCGATACGCCCCGCCACATGGCCCGGCTCGAACGCTCCGCCCGCGAGATCGGGATGCGGCTGGCCGAGACGCCCGATCGGATCGAGGCGATCGAACAGGAGCTGATCGCGCGCAACGGCCTGACCGAGGGCGTCGTCTATCTGCAGGCGACACGGGGCATGGAGGACCGCGACTTCCTCCCCTCCCCCGATCTGGCGCCGACGCTGGTGATGTTCACGCAGGCCAAGGCGCTGGTCGACAGCCCGGCGGCGCGCACCGGCATCGCCGTCGCCACCGTGCCGGACATCCGCTGGGGCCGCCGCGACATCAAGAGCGTGATGCTGCTCGCGCAGGTGCTTGCCAAGCAGGAGGCGCAGCGCAAGGACGCCGCCGATGCGTGGCTGGTCACCGAGGACGGTCTGGTGACGGAGGGTGCCTCCTCCACCGCGTGGATCGTCACGCAGGACGGCACGCTGGTCACCCGCTCCAAGTCGCACATCACCCTGCCCGGCTGCACCGGCGACGCGCTCGCCGATCTGATCGCCGAAATGGGGCTGACGATCGATTTCCGTCCCTTCTCGGTCGACGAGGCGCTGGCGGCGAAGGAGGCGTTCAACAGCGCCGCCGGATCGCTGATCCTGCCCATCGTCTCGATCGACGGCCGTCCGGTCGGGACTGGCATGCCCGGCCCTGTCACCACCCGCCTGCGAGACCTCTATATCGAACACGCGCGCCGCTGAGGCGGGAACGGCAGGCCAGCCCGAGGGTTTCGGTTGCGAAACCTTTCAAGGAGCTAGCCCATGTCCCGCACCGTCGCCGAAGTCATCGTCGAGACGCTGGAGCAAGCGGGCGTCAAGCGCTGTTACGGCGTACCGGGCGACACCCTGAATCACGTCACCGATGCGATCCGCGACAGTTCGATCCGCTGGGTGCACGTCCGGCACGAGGAAGCGGGCGGCTTCGCGGCGGGCGCCGACGCGATGCTCACCGACGAACTCGCCGCCTGCGCGGGATCGTGCGGGCCGGGCAGCCTGCACTTCATCAACGGCCTCGCCGAAAGCCACCGCAACCGCGCGCCGGTGGTGCTGATCGCCAGCCAGATCGTGCGCGATGAACTGGGCTTCGATTTCCCTCAGGAGATCGATTTCAAGGCGGTATATGCCTCGGTCAGCGTTTTCTGCGAGGAGATCCGCACACCCGCGCAGGCCCGCCGCAAGACGGCGATGGCGGCACAAGCGGCGTTGGCGAAGCGCGGCGTCGCGGTGCTGATCGTGCCCGCCGACGTCTCGGCCTCGACCGCTCCCGCCGAACCGGCCTTCGCCGTTCATCGCGCACGGCCGGTCACCATCCCCTCGGACACTGAGCTGGACCGCATCGCCACCGCGCTCAATCGCGGCGGCAAGATCGCCATCTACGGCGGCTCGGGCTGCCAGAAGGCCCACGACCCGGTGATCGCGCTCGCCGAGCGGCTGGGTGCGCCGATCGCCCACACATCGCGCGCCAAGGATTTCCTCGAGCCCGCCAACCCGTTCGACGTCGGCATGACCGGCATCTTCGGCATCGAGAGCGGCTATCACGCGCTCAAGGAATGCGACACGCTGCTGCTGCTCGGCTGCGATTTCGCCTGGCGACAATTCTATCCGGACAATGCCACGATCATCCAGATCGACGTCGATGGCACCCATCTCGGCCGCCGGCATCCGATCGACATCGGCGCGGTCGGCGATATCGCGCCGACGCTCGACGCGTTGCTGCCCCGCATCCGCGCACGGGACGATCGCGCTTTCCTCGACGAGTGCCTGGAGCATCGCAGGAAGGCGTTGGCGCGGCTGGAGAAGCGCTCCGTCACCGGCAAGGGCGGCGCGATCCACCCGCAATATCTGACCGAGACGATCTCCCGCCTCGCCGCACCCGATGCGATCTATACGGCGGACGGCGGATCGCCGATGGTCTGGTGCCTGCGCCACGTCGCGGCGACGGGGGCCAACCGCACGGTGATCTCGCTCACCCACGGCACGATGGCCAACGCCATGCCGCAGGCGCTGGGTGCCAAGGCCGCCTACCCCGACCGGCAGGTGATCGCGCTGTCCGGCGACGGCGGCATCGCCATGCTGCTCGGCGACCTGCTGACCGCCGTGCAGGAAAAACTGCCGATCAAGGTCTGTGTGTTCGACAATAGCTCGCTGGGCTTCGTCGAGCTGGAACAGAAGGTGGAAGGGCTGATCGAGACCTACACCGATCTCCACAACCCCGATTTCGCGCGCGTGGCCGAGGCGATGGGCCTATGGGGCCGCCGCGTCGAACAGGGCGACGATGTCGAGGCGGCGGTGCGCGACTGGCTGGCCGCGCCCGGCCCGGCGCTGCTCGATGTGGTGGTCGACAAGAACGAACTGGTCATGCCGCCGAAGGTCGAGGCGAGCCAGGTGTTCGGCATGTCGCTCTACGGCGCGAAGGCTGTGCTGGGCGGGAGGGCAAAGGACGTGTTCGGCCTGATCAAGGAAAACCTGCTGAACTAGGCAGGGTCCGGCGCCGGTTGCGGCTCCGCGCGGGGCGTAGCGGCGATGATCGCCATCGCCGTCAGCCCCGTCACCACCGAGACGACGAAGGCCGCGCCCGGAAAGTAGAAGGGCGCGTGCGGCCCGGTGAACCAGGCGAGCGGCTGCGCCAGCATGAACGGCGCCAGGATCGCGCCCAGCGCGCCGACGCTGGCATTCAGCCCCTGCAACTCGCCCTGCTGGTCGGCGCCAACACGCTTCGACATCATCGCCATCAGCGAGGGCTGGACGAGGCTCTGGAAGGCGCTGATCGCCAGCAGACAGAAGACGATCGCGGTCGATCGGGTCATCGCATAGCCGGCGAAGGCGATGCAGGCGGCGGTCAGCCCGATCATCACCGCGCGCCGCTCGCCGAAGCGCTTCACGATCCGCCCGACCAGCAGCATCTGCACCGCCGCCATGCCGAGGCCAGAGACCGCGAGCGAAAGGCCGATCACCCCACTCGACCAGCCGAAGCTCGCGATCGCGTAATAGGCCCAGGTAACCGGATAGACCATCACCGCGAGCTGCCAGAAGAAATAGGCGGCGACGAGCGGCAGCACCGCCGGGGCGTGGCCGATCGCCTTCAGCGCGCCGAGCGGATTGAGCCGCTTCAGCTCCAGCGTACGGCGCCGTTCGGGCGGCAGCGTCTCGGGAAATACGGTGAGACCATAGACGAAGTTCAAGGCCGCGAGCGCCGCCGCCGCATAGAAGGGCCAGCGCGGCCCGATCCCGCCGAGCAAGCCACCGAGCGCCGGGCCGACGACGAAGCCGATGCCGAACGCCGCACTGATCTGGCCGAATGCCCTGGCGCGATCCTCCGCGCTCGAAATGTCGGCGAGCGCGGCCATGGCAGGCGCGTAGGAGGCGCCGAAGATGCCGGCGAGGAAGCGGCCGAGGAACAGCCAGCCGATCGACGGCGAGAATCCCAGCACCAGATAATCGAGCGCCATCCCGCCGAGCGAGCCGAGCAGCACCTTGCGCCGCCCGAACCGATCCCCCAGCCCGCCGATCAGCGGCCCGCAAACGAATTGCACGACGGCATAGGTCTGCCAAAGCCAGCCGCCGATCCGCGTCGCGTCGGACAGCGTGCCGTGATCGAGCTTCATGATCAAAGTCGGCAGCACCGGCATGATGATGCCGAAGCCGATCGCATCAATGAAGATCGTCGCCGCGACGAATCGCGCGGCACTGGCGGACGAGGGTCGGCCGTTCACGCTGAAGCCCCCCTCAGGCTTTCGGTAACGCTGGAGCGGGTGAAGGGAATCGAACCCTCGTCGTAAGCTTGGGAAGCTTCTGCTCTACCATTGAGCTACACCCGCAAGAGGCTGAAAAATATACATTTTCAGCTCGGACCGTTGGGGTGTTTTACAGCGTGCTTTACAAACGCCCCCGCAATCCGCTCGCCGAGTGCCACAGCAACCTTGGCCTCGTCAACGTAGACTCGTCGGATTGTTCGCACGCGCTCGGGGACCCAGCCCATCATGCCCACGATTTCCTCGTTCGTGAGATCGGACCCCGCGAGAACCTTCGTTGCGAATGTTCCCCTGATATCGTGGAGGTGCTTACGCTTCTGCGCGCCGGTGTCCTCATTGCGCTGCTTTAAGCGCGTTTTACAGCGCAAACCCGCAGGAAACCGCGAAATATCGCGGCTTGGGCAGCTTAGCAAAAAACCGTATTCAACTAATAATAACATAATGTTAACTGAATTTTGCGGATGGGCTTACGTCGGCACGAGCCTTTTCATGGATTGCCCACGGACTTTCGTGCCAAGCACGCCATGCAATCCGAAGGTCTCAGCTTTCGAGAATTGATCTGTGCCACGATGTCAGTCCCGAACGGGAACGATCCGGACCAGATGAATGGCACAGGGCGATGCGGCCATTTCGGCCAGCGCGGCTTGCCGCACTTCCTCCATCAGAGCGGCATCGAACGCGTCAGCTTCCGGCCGCATCTCAAGATCAGTTTCGACCACAAGCACGATTCGGCGCTCCCGGCCACCCAGTTCCCATTCGTACCAAGTCCGCAGGACGTGCGGCACGCTATTGCTCGCGCGGGCTTTCGCCATCGTTGGATCATGCATGCGCAGCTCCCTCTGGCAAGCGGGAGCACAAGATCGCGTCTCTCGGTCGCTGAATGCCTGCAAGGAGTCGGTCAGCGATGCGGTGACACTACATCAGCTATTGGCGTCCGACTATCGTAATGGCGGCAAAAATGCCGAGATTTCAGCTATAATCATGGTGGCTACGATTAACAACGACGTCCCGGTCGGACTGTGCTAAATGAAGATCATCACGGAGTTTTCTCCAGCATCCTCGTGACAGCGGGACAAGCAGCGCCCGCGCTCAACGACGAGGTCCGACATGGATATCAATGAACTGCTCCATCGCGAGCAGGTTTCGCTGGCGAATGCCGCCAGTGCTACGTGCATGCCCTCGCGCCTCGCCCATGAAGGGCTGGCACGAGGCTATGGTGCAAGATTGAATGCCGCCGGTTTCCCGCATCGTCCCTATCCGGCCGGGATTCCAATTAGGTCGGCAGGCTCGATTGCGGACTTGGCGATGCTCATTGCATGACTGACCTGACGGATTTCGCCGGTGCATGATTGCCGCGTGCTCATCGCGCATCACGAGTGAGAGAACGATCCTGTGATCCTTCATCGCCTCCTCGGTTTGCATTCCGCGGATCTCCTGCACAGCCATTGGGATTATGGGCGATTCGTGACCACATGCGCCGGCTGTGGCAGGGCGATGATCAAGCCTCCGGGTGGCCGGTGGCGAATCCAATCGAAAATGGAAGCGGAAAAGGCGGCGCGTCGCGCCGCCCGGGCCCGCGACTGAACCGAGATCGCTGAACGGTTCGGGTGTCGATTTCGACTCGGGCTTGTCGGCGATCGTATGAAAACGTGTCCGTCGCGCGCGGCGGAAAAGCTGCTCCTGAATGGGATCAGAGCGTTGGCCACCCGGCTCGAACGCCTTCGAGGAGCATCAATATGGCAAAGAGCGATCGCAAGGGTAACAAGGAAATCCGCAAACCGAAGAAGGAAGCCCCGCCCAAGCGGAACGCTTCCAACCCGTCCACGAAGGGCGTGCCGATCCCCGCGAAGAGCTGATCCGTTCAGCGAGGCGCGGCTGTTCTCCTATATCCGGAAGGCCATACCCATGATCCCATCATCGACATTGTGCCGCGCACAGGAAACTCTTCACCGTCGGCGCGCCGCCGATACGACGCTCGAAAATGTAAGATCGGTATCCATCAGTGCGGCCGCCGCATGGGCCAAAGAGGCCCTGGCGGCTGAATCCCGCGAGGCGCGGCATGTTCGCGTCCAGGCGGTTGCAGACGCAAAAAGCCTGATGAGCACGGCCTGCGCCTTGCAAAGCGATATGTTAGTCAGCGAAAATCCGGATCGCGGCTTCGCGCATCCCTGACCCCACGACGAATTTCGAAGCGAGGGGAATGGCGAAGGGCCGACGCCGAGAACGGCGTTTTTACGGTGAAACGGCCACCGCTCGCTTAGTTGCGAGCCAGATGGTGTGAACTCCATATTCCTCGCCCGGATAAGCCTCGACGTCGACCTCGTCGACGTCGAAACCGGCTGACACCAGACGTTCGACGAAGGCTTCGTCGCGATAGGCCGACCAGACGGCCAGAACGCCTCCCGGTGTCAGGGCGGCATAAGCCGCACGCAGGCCCCAGTTGCAGTAGAGCCGTTCGTTCGCGAGATGGATGAGGCCGTCCGGGCCGTTGTCGACATCGAGCAGGATCGCATCGAACTGTCCGACGTCTCGGACGATCACGTCATGGACATCGGCCATCTCGATCGACACGCGTGGATCGGCGAGCTTGGCACCGAAGATGTGCGCCAGCGGGCCGGCGGCCCACGTCACGATCTTGGGTACGAGTTCCGCAACGATGATGGTCGCGGCGGGCGGGAGTGCATCCAGCGTGGCGCCTAGCGTAAATCCCATCCCCAGGCCGCCGATCAGCACCCGCCCGCCACGCTCGGCAAGGTGCCGGCAGCCGAGAGTTGCCAGCGCTTCCTCGGAATGGCGGACGCTGTTGCCCATCAGTTCCTCGGAGCCGAAGCGTATCGAGAAATCTTTCCCTCGCTGCAGCAACCGCAGGTAGCCGCCATCGGGGAGTTCCGCAGTGTCGATCAGCTCGACGGGAATGGACGAGGGGGCCGCGCCGGCCTCCAGCGACACGAGACCGGGCTACGCTTTCTCCTTTGGCGTGGTGGTCGACTCCTTGTTGTCCTGCGCCGGCTTCTTGGAGCTCTGGCGCGCGGTCAGGGCGCGCTTGTGGCGCTTGTTGGTGGTGCGAAGCTGGCCCATGGAAATATCCGATCAAAAAATCGATCACGCTGTTGGCCAGGATGGCGTCCGTCACGCGAGGATATGGCGACCATGGTCATGTTTCATGACCGCTGGCAATCGACCGGCCATGAATTCCGGCAAATATTCGTGATCGAAATCGTCCGCGAAAATTTTGATGCCGGGCCCGATGTGGCTCGCGGTTCGTTCAGACCACTCCCCATCAAGGAAAACATCATGGACCGCGATCACGACATTTCTGTCCTCAACGGACTGACGACGACCACGCTCGACAGCATGAAGGGCTACGAGGATGCGGCCAAGGATGCGGAGAACACGCAGTTCGCCAGCCTGTCGCCGTTCG
>BACX01000400.1 GCA_000333335.1 Sphingomonas-like bacterium B12
AGATCGCGGGCCGAAACCGAACCGTAGAGCTGGCCGGTGTTCGACGCCTGACGGATCAGCGTCACGGTCTTGCCGTCGATGTCTTTCGACTCCGACACGGCCTGCTCGCGCTTCTTGGCGTTCTCGGCCTCGAGGTGCGCGCGGTTGGCCTCGAAGACCTTCTTGTTGGCGGCGTTGGAGCGCAGCGCCTTCTTGTTCGGCAGCAGGAAGTTACGGGCATAGCCGTTCTTCACGGTGACGATGTCGCCGATGGCGCCGAGCTTCTCGACGCGCTCCAGCAGAATCACTTCCATGGGGGCGACTCCTTACTTGACGACGTAGGGGAGCAGGCCGAGGTGGCGCGCGCGCTTGATCTCGCGGGCCAGCTCACGCTGCTTCTTGGCGGACACCGCGGTGATGCGGCTGGGGACGATCTTGCCACGCTCGGACACGAAGCCCTGGAGCAGACGGACGTCCTTGTAATCGATCCGGGGAGCGTCCTTCGCGGAGAAGGGGCAGCTCTTGCGGCGGCGGAAGAATGGGCGTGCCATTTCTATCGGTTCCTATCTCTCTGGAGGGCTCAGGCAGCGGCGTCGCGCGGCGTTTCGTCGCGGTCGCGACGGGGGCCACGGTCACCACGCTCGCCGCCACGGCCGCCGCGATCACCACGGTCGCCGCGATCGCGCTCGTTGCGGCGCATCATCGCCGACGGGCCGGCCTCATGTTCGTCCACGCGGACGGTCATGTAGCGGATGATGTCCTCGTTGATCGCCAGCTGGCGCTCGAGCTCCTGGATCGTCGCGGCCGGGCCGTCGATCTCGAGCATCACATAGTGCGCCTTGCGGTTCTTCGCGATGCGATAGGCGAGGCTGCGCAGACCCCACGTCTCGGTCTTGACGATCTTGCCGCCGAGTCCCTCGACGATCTGGGTGGCGTTTTCCGCCAGCGCGTCGATCTGCGCCTGGGCGAGATCCTGACGCGCGAGAAACACATGCTCGTACAGAGCCATGTGGCCGTCCTTCCAATGTTGGCCGATCGCTGACGCCGCCCCGTGCGACGCCCCTCCGGCTGTCTTTCAAATGGTGAACGGGGCGCGGAGCCTGTGCTCGGCACCCCGGACGCGCGGGCCTATGGGCGAAATCGGCGTGAAATGCAAGCCGGGGAACGGCTCAGGCGCGCGCCTTGTAGAATATGTGCGATCCGATCCTCGCGACGCGCACGAAGCGGCGCGACCAATCCGGCGAGACGGTGGTGTTGTGGTAGAAGGTGGCCGAACCGATCGGATCGTATGTCTCACCGCCGAGCGCCCGGCGCGCGATGCGCAGTGCTGCGGCCCAGGCGCTGGTCTCGCGGCGTCCGCGTTGGGCGCCATCGCAGACGAAATCGAATTGGCACCCGCCGCTCGCGGCCGATCGCTGGTGGATCACGCCGCACACGCTGCCCGCGAACGAACGCTTGCCGACGCGGTTGAGCACCACCTGCGCGACGGCGCGCTGGCCTTCCTCGGATTCGGAGCGCGCCTCGTAATAGACGGCGGCGGTGAGGCAGTTGAGCGTCGCCTCGTCGCCGGCGCCGGCGCTGCGGGAATGACGGCTGAGCGGCGACCAGGACAGCATCTCGCCGAACATGCTCGCTACCCGGTAGGCCAGGCGCGGCGGCCCGGCCGGCAACGGATCGTCCAGCGCGACGGTCAATCCTGATTCGGTCGCCTGATGCGAAGACGGCGAGCGCAGGCCGAGCGAAGGCGCGCTACACGATGCGCACAGCAGCAGGATCAGGAGGCTTGCGCCCCGACGATCTCGCATCTCTCCCATCGCCCCGTCTTGTTCAAAGTGGGGCGTTATTTAATCTGGGCGAGTCTTTTTAAGGTTAAAAGCGGTTTTTCGACTTTAGTCTATCGCATCGAATCTACAGGACGCGCTGTGCGACCAGTTTGGATTCCATGTCACATCCTGTCGGCCTGGGCGTCGATGGATCGGCGGCGAGACGACGCAGTTCCGCGCGGGCGGCGGCGGCATCCGCCTGATAGGCCGGCGTCTGGCATACCACCTGCATCGTCGATCCGGCCGAGAGCTTTCCGGCCTCGACCGCGCTTTCGTTGTGCGCGCCGCAGATGAAGCGGCTATCGCCATAGGCCCGCCCGCGCGCGAGGATGGCGGTGGCGCGTTCGGGCAGCAGGTCGGACAAGGCGAGCGCCCACGTCCAGCCGAGCGTGGTGTGGCCGGACGGGTAATCGTAGCTGTCGGCCAGTTCCGATTCCGGCTGGCAGATCTTGCCGTGGTCGATCAGGAACGGGCGGCGGCGCTTGTAGAAGTCCTTGGCGATATTGGTCTGGCGGCTGGTGTCGGCACGCGCCCGTGCGACGAGGGCTTCGGTACGCGGCGCGTCTTCCGGTGTCAGCACCACGCCGATCGCGCAGGAAAAATCGGCCATCAGGGCGCGCTGATCGGTCCTCACGTCGCTGGTGGCGAGCTGCCAGCGTGGCGTGCCGATCAGCTTGCGCGTCTTCTTGAAGATCGTCCGGTCCGCCTTGTAGCGCGCGTCCCCGGCGATCGGGGCGGGGGGCAGCACTTGCAGCAGGTCGAAGGCGCCCTCGGCGAGATAGCCCTGCGGCTTGGCGGCACCGAGCGTGGTGGCAAGCGTTGCGGAGAGCAGGGCGACGGCGGACAGGGCTTTGATACGCATGGGGCTGGGCGTGCCACGGCTTGCGCTTCGTCGTCCAGCTTTCTATCGCGCCCCGTTCATCCAAGGAGAGGATCATGCGCGCCTTCATCTTTCCCGGCCAGGGTAGCCAGGCCGTCGGCATGGGCCATGCGCTCGCGCAGGCCAGCGGTGTCGCGCGTGAAGTGTTTCAGGAAGTCGACGATGCGCTGGGCCAGAAGCTCGCGGCGTTGATGGCGGAAGGCCCGGCCGACGAGCTGATGCTCACCGAAAACGCCCAGCCGGCGATCATGGCCAACGCGATCGCGACGCTGCGCGTGCTGGAGAAGGATGGCGGCATCCGTCTCGTCGACAAGGCCGAGTTCGTGGCGGGCCATTCGCTCGGGGAATATACCGCTTTGTGTGCGGCCGAGGCGCTGGCGCTGGCCGAGACGGCGAAGCTGCTCCGCATCCGCGGCCAGGCGATGCAGGCGGCCGTTCCGGTGGGCGAGGGCGCGATGGCTGCCCTGCTCGGCCTCGATTTCGCTGCCGCCAGGCAGATCGCTGCCGACGCCGCCGAGAATGAGGTTTGCGAGGCCGCAAACGACAATGCGCCGGGCCAGGTGGTCGTCTCCGGCTCCAAGGCGGCCGTCGAGCGCGCGGTCGAACTCGCCAAGGTGCGCGGCGGCAAGCGCGCGATGCTGCTGCCGGTTTCCGCGCCGTTCCACTGCTCGCTGATGGAGCCGGCCGCCCGCGCGATGGAGAAGGCGCTGGCCGGCGCCGACCTGCGTGCGCCGCTGGTGCCGGTCTATGCCAACGTCACCGCAGCACCTGTCGCCGATCCGGCGAGCATCCGCACGCTGCTGGTCGAGCAGGTGACGGGCACGGTGCGCTGGCGCGAGAGCGTCGAGGCAATGTTCGCGGCCGGCGTGACCGAGTTCGTCGAGTTCGGCGGCAAGGTGCTCGGCGGCATGATCAAGCGCATTGCGCCTGACGCGACCGCGATCTCGGTCGTAACGATGGACGATATCGAAGCGCTGGCGAAGACGCTCGAGATGAGGACGAATG
>BACX01000399.1 GCA_000333335.1 Sphingomonas-like bacterium B12
AACATATGGTCCGCCCGTCGGGCGACAGGCTGGGCATCATCCATGTGCCCTCGCTGAACGTCCCGTCGAGCGTGCGGGTGGGTTGCAGGCTCAGGCCGGGGTCGGCGGTGGCCGCCGTCGCGAGAAGCAGGCCGAGAATGGAGCCCGCGGCTCCCGTGAGGCGCGGGCTCCGACGCATCTTACAGGTTCCAGTCGATCTTCATGCCGAACGTGCGCGGCCGGACGATCGAATAGGCCGGCGACGTCTGCGAGGCAAACGGGCCATTGAGGATGCCGTACTTGTTGGTGATGTTGCTGATGAAGCCCATCACGCGGAAATGCTCGCGCACGCTGAACGCCACGCGGGCATCGAACAGGTTGAAGTTGCCGCGCATGAAGTCCGACCCGAAGGCGACCGGCGCGCTCGACAGATAACGGTGCGCCAGCCCGATCGAGGGCTTGCCCGGCAGATCGGGCAGGTCGATGTCGATGTTGTTCGAGATCGACCATTTCGACGAACCCGGCAGCACGCTGCCCGACGCATAGCCGCCGCCCGCCGTGAAGGCGTAAGGCAGGAAGGCGGTCAGCCGTGCATCCTGGCGGGTGATGCTGGTGCTGAGCGAGAGGTTGCGCACCGGCTTCACCGTCGCGGCGAACTCGACGCCGGCCACGTTCGCCGAGGCGGCGTTGACGACGTAGGAGTAATAAGACGGCGCCGGGCCGAATTCGCGCGCCTGGATGTTCTTCCAAACCATGTTGAAAATCGACAGGTCGGCCGTGAGGCGGCCGTTCCACAACGTCGTCTTGATGCCCGCCTCGTAATTGTCGACGCGGTCGCTCTTGTAGCTCGCCTGGATCGCGGGCAGCAGACCGGCATTGGGATTGATACCGCCGACGCGATAGCCGCGCGAATAGAGCAGATAGGCGTTGAGGTGCGAGTTCGGCCGCACCGTGATCTGCGCCTTGGGCGTGAAGCCGCTTTCCTTCTGGTCGACGTGACCCGACAGGTCGGTCAGGCTGCCGGAGAGGAAGCCCGCCTGGTTGACCACGGTGCCCGCCGCGCGGGTGTGGTAGTAACGGCCGCCGCCGGTGATCTCGAGGCCCTTAAGAGGTTTCCAGGTCAGTTCGCCGAAGATGCCGAAATCGGTGTTCAGCGTGTCGGTGCCATAGCCGTAGATGCGGTCGTTGGGTGCCAGCTGCGCGCCGGTGCCGGAGAAGTCGGCGGGATGGGCATCGATATAGGCTTCGGCGCCCGGCGCGAACATCTGATCGTAGCTCACCTTCGTGGCACGCATGTAGCTGGTGCCGATCAGCCAGCGCAGCGGGCTGTCATTGTCCTTCGAGGCGAGCCTTGCCTCGATGGTTTTGATGTTCGCGCTGGCGTGGGTGTAATCGTACGCCGCATCGTCGCCGGTGGTGATGCCGGTGACGTAGCCGTAGGCGTCGCTGAACTGGGTGAAGTTGGTCTTCTTGTCGACCGAACCGAGCACGGTCGCCGTCGCGAAGTCGCCGAGATCCTGGTCGAGCCGCAGGCTGTTGAGGAAGATGCTGGTCTTCTGCGGTTCCAGATGTGGGGTGTAGCGATCGTAAGTGTGATCGGTGCTGATGTAGGTGCCGTCGTCCAGCTTGGTATCCTGATAGACACCGAGATAGGTGATCTTGGTCCCCTCGAACGGGGTGAACACGATCGATCCGCGCAGGCCCCGCGTGCGGAAATCGTTGACGCCCTTCTTTTCCGGATCGAAGGCGATGTTGTCGATATAACCCGCGTCGAAACGCTGGAGCGCCATCACGCGCACCGCCAGCTTGTCCTGGATGACGGGGATGTTGACCATCACCTTGCCGGCATAATTGAGCTGGCCGCTGGCATTGTGGGTCGATCCGACGAGGCCCTCGGCGGCGGCGTCGAACTTGCCCGGATCGGCCACCTTGGCGACGTAATTGACGAGGCCGCCCAGCGTGGAAGAGCCGAACAGCGTACCCTGCGGGCCGCGCAGCACCTCGACGCGATCGAGATCGAACGTGTCGATGTCGGGGATCGCGATCGGGAAGTTGGGCTCTTCGAGATTGAACTCGTTGAGATAGTAGCCGACCGTGGTCTGGCCCTGCTCATGGTAGGTGGTGGCGGCGATGCCGCGAATCACGACCTCCGATACGCCCGGCTGGTAGTCGTTGAAGACGACGCCGGGCACGCGGTTGATATAGTCGGACAGGCTGTTCGCGTTCATCTTCATCAGCTGGTCGCCGCTGATCGCGCTGATCGGCGCCGCGATCTGGCGGACGCTCTCGTTGCGCTTGGTGGCGGTGACGATGATGTCGGCCGAATCGACGCCGGAGCCGACATCGGCCTGGGCCAAGGCCGGTCCGGCGATGGTCAACGCCGCGCAGGCGCAACTCGTCAGAAGAGCAAACCGCATTCTTACCCCCAAATCTCTCGGCATCGGCGACATGCACGATGCCCGGAATCCCATTGCCCTGATCCGGCCTCCCCGGAGCTCGATCGGCCCCGTATGACGGGAAGGTGACAGGTCCGTGGGGGGCCAAAACATCCAATATACGAAGACGGACGGGTCCAAGCGGGCAGCGGGATTGGCCCCCTCGCTCCGGCGGACTTGGATGGTGAAGGCCGGTGGCGGGACATTACACTCGCCGCCGGACATAAGGCGCGCATTGGGCAAGGGGTTTTACGGGATGCTGGATCGTCGCACGCTGATCGCCATGGGCCTGGGCGCCTTCGGGGCCGCCGCGGTGGATCCGCTGGTCGCCGCGCTGGCGGCGGGGCAGGGCCTGGATGTCGCGCTGATCAACGCGACCGTGTGGACCGGGCGCGCGGGCGCGCGGCGCGAGACGGCGGTGGGCATCGTCGGCAACCGCATCGCGGTGGTCGGCGGGGCCGCGGTCAAGGCGCGGATCACCAGGGCGACGCGCGTGATCGACTGCAAGGGCGCGTTCGTGATGCCCGCCTTCACCGACAACCACACCCATTTCCGGCGCGGCGCGGTGACGCTCGCCCAGCCGGACCTGCTGTCATCGAGGGATCGCGCGGATTTCGCGGCGCGGATCGGCGCGGCGGCGAAGGCGCGGCCGGGCAAATGGATCCTCGGCGGCACCTGGGACGAACAGCGCCTCGGCGGTCAATTGCCGACGCACGACTGGATCGATGCGGTGACGCCGGACACGCCGGTGGCGGTGCCGCGCACCGATCTCCATTCCTACTTCCTCAACGCGCTGGCGCTGAAGCTTGCCGGCATCACCCGCGACACGCCCGATCCGGCGGGCGGCGAGATCGTCCGCGATGCACAGGGCAACCCGACGGGCGTGGTGAAGGACAAATGCCAGGCGCTGGTCGATCGCGTCGTGCCGCCGCCGTCCGACGAGGAACCCGACGCGCGATGCGCGGCGGCATCGCGCACGGTCTCTCGAAGGGCGT
>BACX01000398.1 GCA_000333335.1 Sphingomonas-like bacterium B12
CGGCCGCCGGCCGCATCCAGCGCGCTGGTCGCCGCCTCGCGGAAGCGGCAGGGGCGATCGAGCACGGCGAGCGGAACGATGTCGCGCCGGGCGTGGTCGGCCGATCCGTACCAGACCGTCGGCGCGATGCTGATCGCGTCCGGATCGTCGGCGGCGGCATAGCCGATGGCGAGATCGAGCATGCCGCGATCGATCATCGCGACCAGTTCGGCGGTGCCGGCGACACGGGCGTAAAGCTGCGCATCGGGGTGAAGCTCGCCGAACCGGCTGAGTACGCCGCCGAGCAGGGTCTCGGCGAAATCCTGCACCATGCCGACCCGTACCGGCCCCTCGAACTGACCCGAATTGACCGCAGCGAGGGCTTCGTCATGCAGGGCCAGCACGCGACGGGCATAATCGAGCAGCAGTTCGCCCTGTGCGGTCAGCACCAGCCGGCGGCCTTCGCGTACGAACAGGGGCTGCTGCACCATGTCCTCCAGCCGCTTGATCTGCAGGCTGAGTGCGGACTGGGTGAGATAGACCTGTTCGGCCGCACCCAGCATCGATCCGGCATCGACGATCGCGACGAAGCTGCGCAGCAGGTTGGTGGGCAGGTTGACCGTCATGACGGCCGCCGCCGTCTGCTCCGCGCCGGCCGGGAGGTGATCATGGTGACGGGTTCGGCCGACATATATTCCCTCCTTCCGGCGATCGGGCGGACTGATGGATCAGCCTCCTAATCGGTCGGCGGGAGGTGCGGCAAGAAATCCCTACTATTTGACTAGGAAACTTTGATTGTCGGTCTGGCCTGGCTCAGTTCGCCAGCCGCGCCTTCACGAAAGCGGCGCCGTCGGCGATCGCGCGACGGGCGATGTCGGCGACCGACATCGCTTCCAGAAAGCTGTGCGTGGCGCCCGGATAGATGATCGCGGACACCTCGACGTTCGCCTCCCGCATCCGCTCTTCCATCGCGCGGCTCTGTTCGGTGAGCAGATCGCATTCGGGGATGATCAGCAAAGAGGGCGGCAGATCGTGCAGGTCGCCGATGATCGGGCGGGCATAGGGATCGTCGATCTCATGGCCCTTGCCCGGTTCGCCGATATAGCTGTCGAAATAATATTCCATCTCGGCCCGGTCGAGCACCGCGCCGGGACCGCCGAAGAGCGCTTCCGCCCGGTCGGAGCAGACGGCACCGAAGGCGCCGTAATTGAGCAGCAGGGCTGTGATGCGATCCGGCTCGCCTCGATCGCGAAGCGTCATCGCGGCCGATAAGGCGAGGTTCGCGCCGGCGGAATCTCCGCCCAGCGCGATGGCCGGGCCAAGGCCGAGCCTTTGCGCGTTGGGGCCGTGCATCCAGCCCACCAGATCGACGATGCTATTGAGCGCTGCGGGGTAAGGGTGCTCCGGCGACAACGGGTAATCAACGCCAACCACGAGGCAAGCTGCAGCGGCGGCATATTCGCGCATCAGCCGGTCGTGCGTGTCGATGCTGAACAGCACGAAGCCGCCGCCGTGCATGTAGACGAGCGCCGGCGCGGGCCTGGCGACGCCGGGATCGTATAGGCGGATCCGCAGATCGCCCGACCGGGTCGGGACCATATGCTCTGACGTGCGCGCCATCTGCGGCCCGCCCTGACGCCACGGACGACGCACCTCCTCGGCGACGGCCCGCGCCTCGGGCGGCGACAGGGTGGCGAGCGGCGGGTGACTCGCCCAGGCCCGCTGCATCTGCTCCACGAACGAGGTGATCTCCGGATCGAGCGTGGGGCGGCTGGTGCTCACGGCGTCTTGCCCGCAAACCATAGCGGGCCAAGCTTGCGGGGTGTCGGCGCGATTTCGTCCAGCGTCGCAGGATCGTAGATGCGGCCGTTCTTCATCACCCAGTGGATGCTGCGCGTGTTGCGGATGTCGGCAATGGGATCGGCATCCAGCACCAGCAGGTCGGCGAACTTGCCCGGCTCTATGCTGCCCACGTCGGCGGCGTGGCCGATCGCGGTGGCGGAGCCGATCGTGCCGGCGCGCAGGGCTTCCATCGGCGTGCCGCCGGTAGCCAGCGCCTCCAGTTCCCAATGGAAGGCGATGCCCTGCACCGTGCCGTGGCTGCCCGCGCCGACCACGCCGCCGGCCCGCTGGATGCGGATCGCGTTGGCGGCGAAGGCCGGGTAGGATTGCGCCTGCGCGGGCGACCAGTGCAGATCGCGCTGCTTCGCTGCGAGCACGCCGGACGGCATGAAATGGCGGATCTTGGGATCGTCCGGCAGGTTGCCGTAGATGATCTCGTCCGAAAAGGGCGGCTCGCCGCCGTAGAGCACGCCCAGCGTCGGCACGAGGCTGGTGCCGCCTTGCGCGAACAGCTGGGTTACGTCGTCATGTAGGGGGGCGATCGGCAGGCTGTGTTCGTTGCCGGAAAAGCCGTCGATGGCGTGGGTGACGTCCAGCTCGTAATCGCTGGCGCCCTCGGTCGTTTCCATCATGCCGAGCTTCAGCGCCGCCTCGACCATGAACTGCCGCCGCGCGCGATCGCCCACCATGTAGGACTTGATGTTGCGGTCCTTGTAATAGTCCCGGTAACGGGTGAGCACGTCCTCGGCCGCCTGTTCGGACATGATGTTGGCATCGACGAACACGCCGGGGCCGGTGGACCATGCGCGCGGGCCGAGCATCAGGCCGGCGTCGATCATATCCTTGTAGACGAAGATGTCGGTGTCGAAGCTCTGCGGATCGAGCCCGCTGGTGACGCCGTAAGCGAGGTTGATGAGGAAATCCCAGGCCTGATCGTCCTGCACGCCGCGCCGCGTCTCGAACCAGTGGGCGTGCGCATCGACGAAGCCGGGGACGATGTACTTGCCGCTGACGTCGCGGATCGCGGCGCCAGCGGGAATGGCGACCGATCCGCTCGGGCCGACGGCGGCGATGCGGTTGTCCTGCACCACGACGTCGGCGTTTCCGATCACCTCGTCGCCGCGCATCGTGACGACGGTCGCGCCGCGCAGCACGACGGCGCCGTGCGGTACATCGCGCGGCACGGTGACGTCGGCGGCGAAAACCTGCGCCTGCCCTTCGGTGGTGCCCGTCGATGCGCGATCGATCGCGGCGAGGGGCATGCGATGCCACGTCGCGCCGAGCGACCAGGCGACGCTGCGGCCGCCGTCCGCCCATTGTGCGAAGTCCGCTCCGATGCGCGTCAGTTTCGTGGTGCCGGCGGGCGGATGATCGAGGTTGATCGACGGAGCGGTCTTGCCGTCGCCGCCCGGCGGCACATCGGCCAGCCACAATTCCGAGGAATTGCGGATCAGCGCATGACGCCCATCGGGCGCGAGCCACACCCCCTGCACCGGCGCGGGTGCCGAGAAATATTGCGACGCGGGGTGGGCGAGGACCGAGAACTCGCGCTTCAGGCCCGTGCCGTCGAGACGGATCGAACTGGCGCCCTCGGGGGCGTAGAAGCGGACGCGTTGCGGATCGGCACCGAAATCCGGGCTGCGCGCGCCGAAGGCATGGGTGATCAATGTCGTGGCGCCGCCGGTGGCCGGCATCTTCACGATGTCGGTGGCGCGCTTGGGATCCATTTCGGTTTCGGCGCGCAGCCGGTCGTACTGGCTGGCCCGGAGCGCGACGACGGTCCTGCCGTCCGGCGTGAAGAGCGGCTCGGTGTAGAAGGCGTCGGCCTTGGTTAGCCGCGTCGGGCGTCCGCCGGCCGCCGGGATCGTCCACACTGCGCCGCCTTCGACCGCACCCCACGTCACATAGGTCAGCCGCTTGCCGTCCGGCGACCAGCGCGGCTGGAAGGCGTGACCGACGACGCCGGGCACCGCCTTGGGCTTTGCCTGACCGTCCAGCGTCTCGGTGTAGAGCGTGCCGAGCGCGGTGAAGGCGAGCATGTGGCCATCGGGCGACTGCGTGGGATACTGGATCACGCGCGCGTGGACCGGCCCGGTCTCCTCATGCTGGACCACGCGGGTGAGCGGCCCCATCGGTAGCTGCACATGCGCGCTGAACGGGATCGGATCGATCCGCCCGCTGGCGACGTCGATCCGCACCAGCTTGCCGCTGACACTCGTGACCAGCGCCTTGTCGTCGGGCGTGAAGCCGAAGCGCGGGATCAGGCCGATATAATAGCCCTGCTCCTGCGCATCGCGGTCGATTGGACCGGCAATGCGCCGATCCTCGCCGGTATCGAGACTGCGCAGCCGCAGCTCGTCTTTCGCGCCGGCGCGGGCCGCATAGACCAGTGACTTGCCATCGTGCGAGAGCGCCACGCCCATCGCGCCGCCTTCGCCCTCGATCAGCACCGTCTCGTCGCCGGTGGCCAGATCGCGCCGCACGATCGACCAGTTGGGCGGCTGCTTCTCCGTCCAGGTCGTGCCGATCTTGCGCGAATAATAGAGTGTCTTGCCATCGGCGCTGATCGCGCCTTCCAGCGCGTTGATGCGATGATCCCAATCCTCGCCGTGCGGTTGTTCCTTGATCGTCGGTTCGGGCGCGCCGCCGTCGAGCGGGTAGCGCCACAGCCCGAACGCCAGCACGTCGTGCTTCAGGCGTGAGACGTAGACCGATTGGCCGTCCGCCGCCCACACCGGCGAACTCATGATGGTGAGCGTATCGTCGTGGCTCAGCTGGCGGAGATTGCCGCCCTCGGCATCCGCCACCCACAGGCTGACGACGCCCGATCGATCGGAGATGAAGGCGAACTGCCGGCCATCCGGCGAGAAGACCGGATGATAATCGTAGGGCATGCCGGTCAGCACGGGATGCGCCGCACCGCCCTTCGCATCGACCGACCAGATGTCGCCGAGCAGATCGAACAATATGGTCCGCCCGTCCGGCGACAGGCTGGGCATCATCCATGTGCCCTCGCTGAACGTCCGGTCGAGCGTGCGGGTGGGTTGCAGGCTCAGGCCGGGGTCGGCGGTGGCCGCCGTCGCGAGAAGCAGGCCGAGAATGGAGCCCGCGGCTCCCGTGAGGCGCGGGCTCCGACGCATCTTACAGGTTCCAGTCGATCTTCATGCCGAACGTGCGCGGCCGGACGATCGAATAGGCCGGCGACGTCTGCGAGGCAAACGGGATCTGGCCGATGCAATTGTTGATCTTGTGCGCGCCGGTGTGGTTCAGATCCTCGCGCTTGAAGTAGATTTTCGGGCCCTTGCCGGCGGGCGCGTCGCGGCGCAGCGCCTTGGTCAGCCCCTCGGCATAATAAAGCGGCGAGGGACGGCCGACGAAATGCTTGAGCAGGCCGTCGAGTTCGGCCTTGAAGCCGTCGTCGGCCTGCGCCGCGCGATATTCGCGCTCGAGATCGAGGATCAGCGGCATCAGCGTCTCGGCGACGTAGCGGCCGCCGAATTCGCCGAAATGGCCGTCGGTGTCGGGCTGTGCGCGCAGCGAATTAGGCAATGTCAGGGCGTCGGTCATGTCTCAAGTCTTCCGGATAAGGGTGGGCGTCCGCTTCGTCGTGGGAGAAGCGATCAGCGCCATCGTGCTCCGGCGCACCCGGTGAGAACGGCCTGTTTCAACATGCGGATACC
This sequence comes from Sphingomonas-like bacterium B12, assembly GCA_000333335.1. Lineage (GTDB taxonomy): Bacteria > Pseudomonadota > Alphaproteobacteria > Sphingomonadales > Sphingomonadaceae > Solisphingomonas. The sequence continues at coordinate 5,502 of BACX01000398.1, forward strand.
GCTTTGCAGAAGGCGGCGATCTTGTCCACATCCTTGACGCCCGGCGCGCTTTCCACGCCCGATGAGACATCGACCAGCCGCGCGGCGGTGATGCCGATCGCCTCGGCGACATTCGCCGCGTCGAGTCCACCGGACAGCGCCCAGGGCAAGGGATGGTGGAAGCCGTCGAGCAGCTTCCAGTCGAAACGCAGCCCCATGCCGCCGGGCAGCGTGCCCTTGGGCGTCTTGGCGTCGTAGAGAATGCGATCCGCGACCCCGCGATAGGCGCGCGCAGCATCGAGATCGGCGCGGGTCCGCACCGGCACCGCCTTCCACACTTCGATTCCGAGCCGGGCCTTCACCGCCGCGACGCGCTCCGCCGTCTCGTCGCCGTGGAGTTGCACGCCGGTCAGTCGTGCCGCCGTGACGGCGTGGGCCAGCAGCGCGTCGTCGGGATCGACGAACACGCCGATCCGAACGACATGGCCCGGCGTCGCGAGCTGACCGGCGCGTTCCGGCACGATGTCGCGCGGGCTTTTCGGGAAGAAGACGAAGCCGATATGGCTCGCCCCGCCCCGGATCGCGGCATCGATGGTTTCGGGCGTGGAAAGCCCGCAGATCTTGGCGGAAACTGGCATGGTGGGGCGGCATATAGGCACGGAAAGTCGCCGCGCCCAGCGCGAAGCTAGCGCGGCTCGAACCGTAGCACGCCCGCTAGCCGTGCCTCGCCGCCATGATCATTGGGGTGGCGCTCGCCGTCGAGCACCGGCACTTCCGCGAAATCGAACGGACTGACTCCATCGAGGCACGCGACGGTGACGCCATATTCGTTGGGGTTCGATCG
>BACX01000397.1 GCA_000333335.1 Sphingomonas-like bacterium B12
AGCGACCGCCGCAGAGCGACGGCAAAGCGGGTCACGGATTGCGTCAGAAGCCTGCGAGGCAGGAAACTGCGGAGAGTGCGCTCACCAGCCACCGTCGCGGCCGCCGAACAGGTCCGACAATCCTTCAAACAGAAGCTCGCCGCCAGCGACCCCGGCCGCTGTCGTGCCGGCGTTGCGTAGGAAGCATCTGCTCGTTCTGCTCGATGATGATCGAACCGCGAAACGGCGGCTCGAACGTCTCCATCCCTCCGTTCTTCACTCCACGCGAGCGGACGGAGCGGCCGTTGTAGGCGGTTTTCAGCTCCTCCCAGTCGAACTTGCGGGCGTGGCTGGTTTCCTCGCGCCGGTCGCCCTCGATCAGGACGACGGGGAGATTGCCGACCTTGCCGAGGTTGCGGGCGATGGCGGCGGGCGTCGCCTTGGCGGGATCGAAGCCCTCGTAATTCTCGCGGCCGAGGAGCTTCCACTGGAACTCGACCAGCGTCGTCTTGCCCGAGCCGGGCAGGCCCCACGCCTCGAGGAAGGGGAAGCTCTTCTGCTCCTGCCGGATCTGCTCGGCGAACAGCGTGCCGAAGACGAAGGCGAGGAAGACGACGCCCTTGGCGCCGTAGGCGATCCAGAGATCATCGAGCCAGGCAGCGTCGAACCCTTCCGGATCGTAGGTGATGTCGAGGAGGCGCTCGCTGGTACCCAGCTTGAGCGCCAGCTTGCCGATCTCGAAATAGTCCTCGCCGTTGGGGCGGTAGACCCGGCCATCCTTCACGGCGAACTGGCCGAAGACGTAGGCCTTGGTGTCGCGGCAATAGCCAGTGAAGCCGAGCGGCAGCACATCGGCGATGCGCGGGGTCTGCCGCTGCATGATCCGATCGAGCTGGTATTGCGATCCCGTCCAGATCGCTCCGGTGCCGATGGCGAATAGACGCTTCTTGAACTCGGTTGCGGTGGTGAGCGCGGTGGCGGAGAAGCCGCCCTTCACGCTCGGCCGATCGCTCGGGAAATCGACGTTCAGGAAGTAGAGCGTCTCGTCCGTCGCCTCGTCCCGCTGGCGGTAGAGCACGCGGAAGGCGCAGTTGGCGATTTCCTCGACGCCGAGATTGGCTTGGGCCACCTCGGCATGGAGCGCGGCGAGTTCTTCTTTCGACAGATTCTCGAGCTTCTTGGTGGCATCCTTGATCGCCTCCTGCACCGCTTCGTTGGCGGTTTCGGCATTGTAGGAGGCCCAGTAGGTCCGCGACCGGAAGACGAGATGGAAACTGGAGAGCCGGTGCCGCTCATGGATCAGCAGCGCCTTGGCGATGGCGGACGGCGCGAGCATGAGCTTGCCGTTCCAGCGATATTCCTCGAGCCGCTCCTTGGTCAGGCGGCCAAGAATGAGCAGATCGTTCCAGTCGAGCGCCTTGCCGTCCTCGCCCTGCTCGCGCGGCAGTGCGGCGGTAGCGTCCCAGCCATCCTCCATCGCGCGCTTGACGAAGTTGGTCGCGTAGCGCTCGCCGGCGCGGCCATTGTCGAAGGCGAAGACCAGACGGGGACGCAGGCCCGGCCGATCGGATTCCGCGCATGCCTTGAGCAGATCGCGGAGGAACTCCTCCGGGTAGTTGTTGCAGGACATCGTGGAGGTGGCGCGGATCTCGGCCTGCTCGAGCGCCAGCGCGTTGAAGATGCCCTCGGCAAACCAAATCTCGGTCGCCGCGGCGAATTGCGACATGGCGACGTCGGGTCGCCTCCAGACGTGGCCGGCGTACGACTTACCCGGCGCGAAGCGGGCCTTGCGATCGAATCGGCCGGGCTGATCGATCAGCCGTTCCCACCATCCTCCGCCGGGCAGCGCGAAGCGCACCGTGGCCGTGCCGATCTTGCGATCGCGGTCATAGAAGGATTCCTGCGTGTAGGCGTCACGCAGGCCGCGCAGATCGAGATAGCGCGCCTGGCCGAGATAGGCGTCGGCGGCGGCGGTGGGATTTTCCGGCGTGGCCGGGTGACGCTTCGACCAGACTTCGAAGATCTCGGGGTAGCGCTCCTTGACCGGCTGCTCCCAGCCGCAATTGTCGGCGCGGCCACATTTGATGACCCACGGATTGTCGGCGCGGGCATAGGCTTCGTGCTTGCCGCATTGCGGGCACTTGCCCTGCTGCAGCCAGTTCCCCTTCTCGCGCTTCCAGGCGAAATCCGCCTTCAGCTTAGGAAGCAGCTCCTTCTTGATGTCGTCGCGCATGTCCACGGAGGCGGTGTCTTTCAGGCAAGCGGAGGGCGTTCCCGGCGACGGGTCCGTCGCGCCGGGTGGGTCGATGTCAGTGCGGGCGGCGGCCTAGAGGCCGCTGGGATCAGGCGGTGTCGCTCACCGCTTCGTCATTCGCGGCGGGCGGGATCGCGACGCCGGGATCGTTGGCAGGGACCGGCCGTGGCGCGTGCGGGGTGACAGGAATGTCCAGCCCCTCGCGCGGCGTCGCACTCGGCGAGATGATGTGCAGGACGCTGAGCTGCGACTTCCAGCTGCAACCACACCAGAGGTTGGAGCATTGGAAGTAGAGTTCATCGACCGTGAAGGTGACATGCTTTCGCGTGCGCACCCGTGCGACCGAAGAACAGTGCGGGCAGCGCGACGCCAGCAAGGCAGATACGGCCCTTTTGGTAGGCGGCTGAGACATCAGGACGGACCCCCGTGATGCACGTCGTTCCTTCGCCCTGCGCGAAGGGTTGCGAGCGTGTTGGTGAGGGCGTCCACGGCCTCCACGACCTCCTTTTCGGCGATCGCGCGATCGGCGGGCGTGGCGCCCGGTCTCGTAGCGGCGACGAGCGCGGCATGCGCCTCCCCGCCTTCCTTGATGGCGGCGACGGTCTTCCGCGCCAGCTCTTCGGAACTAGCCTGCGCAGCGATCGTGTCGGCCTGCAGGCGCAAAGCATAAACGGACAGGAACGGGGCGCCGTCACCGCCGGCGGCGGCGAAAGCTGCATCGAGAGCGAGCGCCTTGTCCATCGACACGGACGCTGGGATTTCCGTTTCGCTCCAAGCGCGGACGGTGCGCTCCGACTTCCCGAACATGCGGGCGATCGTGTCCCAGCCGATCTGGCCGGCGACCTTCGCGAGCGCGGACTCGAAACTGAGCGGGGGGCGGACCTTCGTCATGCCGCGCGGTCCTCAAGCTGAGCGGCGGGTGCCGCGACCGCGTAATCGACTTGATCGCCCCAGAGAACGAAATCTTCATAGAACGGGCGAGAGCACAGGTTTCAGCTAAATTGGCTTCCGGCTGACGCCGCAGAGCCATATCCAAGCACGCCTGGCGCACCTGTTGAGCATGGAACGCGAAACCTTCGCGGACCTCGACTGAACGTCGGACAGCGCCTTCGATAGCGGATCGCTGCGCTTCCTTCGAGCTGATCGGTGACCACGTCATTGCTTGGTGACGCGCTTCGGCGTCGCACAGACGCTGATAGGTCTCGGCCGCAGCGGCTTTGGCGGCATCAGTTACGACTGGCGTCAGAGCGGCTGTAAGCGCCCGCGCCACCTCATCGTGGATCAAGGTGCGAACATGCTGCTCAATGATGACTGCCGGCGAACTCATGGCCGCGCGCCCCGCTGCAAAATGGCGGGCCGATCGCAAGAGACGGCCGGCCCGCAGTCGCCTACCGCAGGAGAGGGAGGGGCAGCGGCAGGAACAGGGGATTGTTCAAGTGGGTAGAGATCGGGACGCAGGGCGTGGCGGGACACGCCCGTCGAAGCCTCGACGGGAAGCACATACGCCGGGGGCAACAGAGACCCTTTCTTGCGAAGTTGCCACATGTTGCCCGGCGTGCAGCCCGCGATGCGTGCGAGTGCGCTTAACGAGCCAGCGGCGGTGATGGCGTCTTCGAAGGCGGCAACCGCCGAAGCTCTCTGCGTATCGTCCATAAAGGGAACAGATATAGCTAGCTATAAATTTGGTCAACAGGAAACTATGATAGCCAGCTATAAATCTGCGCCTATGCTTGGCGGGATGGCGGAGGGCGTCGATCTAAAGCGGCTCGATGCCGCCATGCGCGAGCGCGGGCTTGACCAATCCGCCCTCGCTAGCCGGGTGGGATGCACCCCAGGCGCAATCAACCAGATCGTGAATGGAACGACACATCGATCCCGATTTCTACCCGCGATAGCCCGCGAACTCGGGGTATCCGTCGCATGGCTACAGGGCGCGGCAGTTCGCGAAGATCCGCTCGGCGACACCGAAGAACTCGCAGCGCGTCGCCTCGATGCTGTCTTGGTGCCGCACCTTTCGCTCACTTTTTCGATGGGCGGGGGCAGCGTGATCAGCGAGCCGACCGTCCTCGGCTATTTTTCGGTGCCAAAGGAATGGCTGAGAGGACACATTCGGGGAACGCCCGAGGACGTGGCTATCATCATGGGCGAAGGCGATTCGATGGAGCCGACGATCCGCGACGGCGACATGCTGCTGATCGATCGCGCCCAGCGCACGATGCGCCAGTCCGATCAGATCTGGGCGATCGCGGTGCGTGATAGCGGGTCAGTGAAGCGGCTGCGCCGGGCACGATCGGGCGGATACGAGATCCACAGCGACAATCCCTCCGTCCCGGTGGACTTCGCCGACGACGGCGAGATGGTCATCGTCGGCCGGATGATCGGGGTGCTGAACTGGAAGTGAGGGCTTTCCGCGATGCGGCCCGGATCGGCGGGATCGTGCTCTTCTGGGTGGCGATCGGGTTCACAGCCGGCGAAGCGTTTGGTTTTTGGTGACGGGCCGGGGGCGGCCCAACAGGGAGTGAGTATGAGCGTATCGGAAGAATTGGCGCGGCTCGCAGAGCTGCGCGACAAAGGCGTGCTGAGCGAGCAGGAGTTTCAGGTCCAGAAGGCAGAGGTGCTTGCGGGAAGGCCGGCGCCGTCGCCCCAGGTTGAACCCGAGAAGAAGAAGCCGGGGGTCATGAAGATCGGCTGCCTGTCGGTGATCGCCATCATCGTCGTGCTGGTCATTATCGGTATGATCGCCGGGCCGAAATCTCCCTCGGGTCAACCAGCCAGCGATTTGGGAAAACCGGCGGAGCCTCCGGTGAAGGTAACCGCCGAAGAGCTTTTTCAGGCCTATGACGACAATGAAGCGGCTGCTCAGCAGAAATATGGTAGTCGTCCGCTCCTCGTAAGCGGGAGCGTATCGAAGATCGATCTCGACATCGTGGACAATCCTGTCGTGATGCTTCGCACCAGCAACGAGTTCATGCCGGCGCAGGCCGCGTTAGCCGACGAGAGCAAGGCGAAGGCGCCAAGCCTGAGCAAGGGTGAGGCTGTGAGCCTCCTCTGCGACGATGTTAGCGAGGTTATCGGCACGCCGATGTTGAAGAACTGCGTGCTGCAATAGGAGGGATGGATGACTGACGACACGAATGAGAGTGAAAAGCCAAATCCGGAGTTGCCCGAATTTCCCGGCACTGCGCTCATAGATCATTCAGATTGGTTCCTGTCGGAACTTGTCGAACTCGCACAACTTGGC
>BACX01000396.1 GCA_000333335.1 Sphingomonas-like bacterium B12
GCGAGCGGAGCATAGCCGGTGCCGAACGCCCACGCGCCGTCGGTGCTGGAGCGCTTCGCCCAGGAGCCGGCAGACTTGAAGGCGAAGCCCCACGCCGACATCAGAATAAGCGCCTGGTCGAGCATAGGCGCCGTTGCCCACATGAAGAGCGCGCAGTCAGGCGCGGCGAGCTGGGCAACGGGCATGGCCGCGAGGTCGCCGGTGCGGACGCAAGGGTAATGCGCCACGGGGTTCTTCGCCTCACCCTTCGCCGAGCGGTTCAGGAAGCGCCACGGCGGATCAGCAATGATCGCGCCGTATCGACGCCGGCCGAGACCCTCGAACGGCCATGCCGGCGACGGCGCCGGCGTTACGGGCGCCACCTCGCGGGGAGCGGCCGGAGTCCGATCACCAAGGTCGCCATCGAACAATTCGAGCGTGCGCGCCGCAGCGATACGACGGAGCGAGTGGGTGCGCTTCACATTGGCGACGTGGTGCGCACGATCATAGGCGAGGTGGCATCGCTGACACATGGCCCGCAGGTTTTCGTCCTCGCACCGCTCGGGGATGTGATCGAGGTGCGCGACGGTGAGCACGACGGTCGCGCCGGTGATGGTGTTGGCGGTGCCGTTGATTTCCGGGCAACGGCCGCCATGATCGTGGCCGCATTCGCCCTGGCATTCGCACCGATCGCTGGCGCGATCCTTGCGGATGCGCAGGCTGATCGACGGCCAGTCGGCGGGATAGCGGGCGAGATTTTCGGGGCGGATCGGCATCAGTCCGCCTTTCCACCCGGCACGGCGAGATAGTCGCCACGTGCGATCGCATCAGCGATGCAGTTGGCGACATCTAGCGGATCGATGCCTTCCCCTTCATCGTCGTATAGCGAGGCGAAGGCGTCGATCGTCGCGGCACCGCTATTGACGATCTTGTTTCTGCGTAGCCATGCGAGGATTTTCTCGACGTCGGTCATGACGCCCCCCGCTCGTGCTTCGCGAGGCCGTAGCGTACGCTCATGTGGACATCGGCCCACGTCTCGTGGCCGGTCGCGTCGTGATGGCGGGCGGCGGTGCCTTGGGCCTGCGGCCCGGTCCACTTGGGATCAGAGCCGCTGCATTCGAAGCATCCCGCCGTGATGTCGCGGCTGGTGAAGGTGCGGCGCATCGCCGAGAGCAGCGTCTTCATGCGATCGGGCTGGGCGCGGCGGGTCATCGCGCAACCGCCTTGCGTCCGCGATGGACGCCGATGCGAGTGATGCCCATGATTTGCGCTGTCGTGTAGATGGCGCTCAGCGATCGACCCGGCAGATCTGGCATGCACGCTTTCGCTCCCCCGGTGGGGTAGATCCGAACGAGCGTGCGGATCTCCTTGCCGGTCCATGCCGGCAGCTGGCTTCCACGCTGGCGCATCATGCGGCCTCCGCTTTCGCGACCGCCGGTTCTGGCTCGTAGCGCACGCTGCAAAAGGGGCAGAAAGTCGGGATCGCGATGGCGGGGCCGAGCCGCTTGCGCGTTTCGATCTTCTCCACCTCGATCTTGGGCAGCGAGTAGATGGGGCTTCCGTCGCGCGGGAAGCCCATCGTCTCGATGATGCGTGTGTTGTAGGCCGCGAGCTTTGCGTTGAAGTCGGCCACGCAGCTGCAGATGGCCATCATCAGATACCCAGCGCGGCTTTGTAGGTTTCGAGCAGCGCCTCGGCCTCGTCGCGCGCATTCTTCTCCATCTTCCGGAGCCGGACGATGGTGCGCAGCGTCTTGGTATCGTAACCCTGCGACTTGGCTTCCGAATAGACATCCTTGATGTCGTCCTGCATGCCCTTCTTCTCCTCCTCGAGGCGCTCGATCCGCTCGATGAAGAGGCGCATTTGGTCGGCGGCGACGTTGCCGTCTGACATGATCAATTCTCCCTTTTGGCGCTGTTGCCAGGCGGGCGGCCGATCGCACCGGCCGCTGGCGGGCATCAGCGGGGCAGCACGCTCCAGACGGCGAGCGGCAGGATGACCAGCGGCGCGAGGGCCGCCATCGCGGCGAGGAGGATGCGGCGGGCGTCCAGCACGCGGTGCGGGTTGCAGTCCCAGCAGTCACAGTAGTTGGCGTGGATGCGGGGAACCGCGATCGGCTGGTGCTTCATGGCTGGCCCTCCCCATCGAGCAGCTCGATCGCGAAGATCGCGTGCGCGGCGGCCTCGATGGCGAGTGCGCGGCTGATGGTGGGCAGGACGGTGCGTGCCGCCTTCTCGGCGAGCGCGCGGGCCGTCTCCAAATGCGCGATCGGCCCCCAGTCGCGGCGCGGGCCGAGGTGGGCGGCGCGCATCGTTTCCAGCGTGTCGAAGACGTGATGACCGGAGCGCAGCACGCCCTGCCGCACGTCCGAGATTCGCTCGACGAAGCCGAGCGAGGCGATATCGACAGACATCAGAGCGCTCCCTTCCGGCGGGCGTCCTGCTCGCATCGCGTGCAGTGGCCGGGCAGGTCGCCCGACCAGGTGGTGTCCCCGCCCTCGCGGTCGGCCTGCGGGGTCCACTCGTCCCAGCCGCAGCGGACGCAGAGCCTAGGGTGCTCGTCCTGCGGCAGATCGCGCAGCATTTCGTAGATGCCGGCATCGAACGGGAAGGCGCGGGGCAGATCGAGCGCGCGAACGTCCTTCACCCTCACCTGCGGCATTTCGAAGGTGCGAAGGTTGGCCTCGCAGCACGCGCGGTGATCGGGGCGCTGGTAGAAGGGCTTGGCGGCCTGCTCGATCGTGAGGCCGGCCGCGCGCCGGCGCATCTTGATGTAATTCCACGGCCGGATCGGCTCGGGGCCGAGCAGGTCGGGTTCACGCTGTACGACGTCGTGGCGCATGATCATGCTCCTCGGGGATGGGCGCCGCGAATGGCGCAGGTGGTGCAGAGGTCGTGGGCGGGCGTCGCCCAGGCGCAGGCGCGGTGGGCGTCGTCGTGGCAGGCATCGAGCGCCGAGCAGCCGCGGGCGCGGCAGATTCTCGGATCGCCGACACTGGTGACGAGCTGGCGGAATATGTACGGATCGAGCCGGAACGCGTTCTGCAGCGTCCGCAGATAGGCCGGCGACGGCACCGACAGGTCCGCCTCCCATTCCGACAGCAGGTTCGCGAAGACCCGGCGGTCCTCGAATTTTTTTGCGACCTTCCACGCGACGTCGGCGATTGAGAAGCCAGCGGCGCGGCGGCGGAGCGCGATGTAATCGCCCGCCGTGATTTCGGAGGTGACGACGAGGCTCATTGGCCGGCCTTTCGGTTGGCGGCCGGGCGTTCGAAGACCCAGCAGTGACGGACTTTCCCCTCCGGCCGGGTGTTGACGTTCTTCACGTCGACGAACGGGCGGCTCTTGGACGTGCGGAGGTTCTTGAGCAGGTCCGCGTGCGCCGGGATCTTCCAGTTGCGATCGGCACAGCGGGTCTCGAACTCGCCCAGCGACACGGCGATCATCGTGGTGTGATCGCGGTGCAGGTTGATCGGCTTGTCGCAGAGGTTGCCCTCCGACTCCTCGAGCGCGTCGAACCGCTCCCAGAAGGTGGCGACATCGGGATGCTCGTTCTCGACGACGAGCTGACGCTCTTGCGCCATGGTATGGATCAGCTGGGTCGCAAGGCGATGCTGGTCCTCGCGCAGCTTGGGCATGACGACGCGGAGCGCATCGAGCATGGCGAGCAGCTGGCCATGGGGTCTGGCGATACGGTTGGTGCGGATCGNCGGCAGCGCCAGCAGCTCCTGCTCGTGCATGGCGAATGACTGGGCGAAACGCTGC
>BACX01000395.1:0-2500 GCA_000333335.1 Sphingomonas-like bacterium B12
TCGCTTTCCACCAGCGCATCGAGCATCCGCTCGATCTCGGCCAGCGGGCGATGGGTGCCGTGGACGTCGGTCGCGTCGGCGAAGCAGACCGGGCAGGCGAGGTTGCACGCCTGGTTGATCTCGATGATCGCGAGGCAGCTATGCTGCTCGTGATCGGGGCAGAGGCCGCAATCGAAGGGGCAACCGGCCTCGGTGCGGGTCTGCGCGGTCAGCGGCCGGTCGCCGGGCTTGATCCAGAGCTTCTGCTGGCGCCAGTAATCGAGATCGTCGCTGATCAGCGTCTTCTGCACGCTATGGTCGCGGCAGCGCTTGAGGTAGTAGACGCGCTCGTCTTCGTCGATGATGATCTTGGCAGGAACGGGTTCGAGGCAGGTCTCGCACAGACTCGTTGTCTGGCCGTGGAAGATGTAGGGCGCGGCCTTCCGCTCGAAGGGTTCAGTCGGCCGCTCGATCGTCGCCGCGTCGCCACCAGAGGATGCCATAGACGATCAGCCCCATCATCAGCAGGTGGAAGATATTCAGCGGCCCGATGACGGTCGGGTAAGGCTTCAGGAACTCCCACACGAAACGCTGGGCAGCATAGACGATAATCATCGCGTGGAAAGCGTGGGTGCCGGCCCATCGCGCCCCTTGCAGCCGGGCGCGGACATAGATGATCGTGAAGATCGCCACCGCGGCGGATTCGTAGAGTTCGACCGGGTGTCGCCCGATCCCGTCGCCGAGATCGACCGCCCAGGGCAGGCTGGTGGGGGTGCCATAGGTGAAGTCGGGGAGGCCGGCGAACAGGCAGCCGAAGCGCCCGATCACGATGCCGACGCAGATCGGCAGCACGAAGCCCCCGCCGGTCGATCGGCGAATGCCCTTCGCCCACTTCCAGAGCTCCACCGCGACGATCCCGCCTGCCAGTGCGCCGGCGATGCTGTGCGATGGCGTGACGATGGCGCTGCGCAGCGTGTTGCCCGATCCCATCAGCCACGCGCCGATCACCGCGCCGACGGCGAGGCTGAGGAAATAACCGGGGCTGGTCGTGGCGGCGAGGCGACCGGCCTCCTCGGGCCAGCGGCGGTGCTGCCAGCGTGCGGCAAGCGCCGCGCCGGCCCAGGCGCAGGCATCGCCGACATAATGGGCCCATGGCGCGGTCGGCACGAGGATCATGGCCTGAGGTTCATCCCCAGCGACGAAGCGAGGTCAAGTCTCGATCCGGCGCAGTGGCGTGTCCGGCGGGCAGTCGATATGCTGGATGTGGGAGAATAGCGGGCCGGGTAAGAGGATCGCGCGGATGAATCGGGGTTTTGTCGCGTGCTTCATGGCAGGCGCTTTCGGCGGCGCCTTCATGTCCTTTCTGATCATCGCGCTGCTCCGCGTGCTGGTGCTCGATCCGCAGGAGCAGACGACCGGCGTCGATCGGCTTTCGGGGCGCATGGATGGCCTGGAAAGCCGTATCCAGCGACTGGAGATGAATAGCGGCCAGCTCGATCCGAACGATGCGCAGCGTGCCGGTGCGCCTCGACGCGGCGCACTCGACTGAGCCGTCAGCGTTTCCGGCTGAGCGATCGCGCCGCCTCGTCCAGCCCCTGCAATGTCAGCGGGAACATCCGGTCGCCCATGATCTCGCGGATCAGCCGGGTCGATTGCGAATAGCCCCATTGCGCTTCCGGCACCGGGTTCAGCCAGGCGGCCGAGGCGTAGACGCCGGTCATCCGCTGGAGCCAGACGCCACCCGCTTCCGGATTGTTATGCTCCACGGAGCCGCCGGGATCGGTTATCTCGTAAGGGCTCATCTGCGCGTCGCCGACGAACAGCAATTTGTAATCGTGGCCGAATTTGTGGAGCACGTCCCAGGTCGGGGTGCGCTCCTGGAAGCGGCGGCGATTGTCCTTCCATACGCCTTCGTAGACGCAATTGTGGAAATAGAAGAATTCGAGGTGCTTGAACTCGGCGGTGGCGGCCGAAAACAATTCCTCGCAGAGCTTGATGAAGGGATCCATCGATCCGCCGACATCGAGGAACAGGAGAAGCTTCACCGCATTGCGCCGTTCGGGCCGCATATTGATGTCGAGATAGCCCTTGCGCGCGGTGCCCGCGATCGTGGCGTCGAGATCCAGTTCGTCGGCCGCGCCGGTGCGCGCGAAGCGGCGCAGGCGGCGCAGTGCCACCTTGATGTTGCGGGTGCCGAGTTCGATCGAGTTGTCGAGATTGCGAAACTCGCGCTTCTCCCAGACCTTTATCGCGCGCTTGTGGCGGCTCTCGCCCCCGATCCGCACCCCTTCCGGATTATATCCGCCATTCCCGAACGGCGAGGTGCCGCCGGTGCCGATCCACTTGTTGCCGCCTTGGTGGCGGCCTTGCTGTTCCTCGAGCCGCTTCTTCAACGTCTCCATGATCTCGTCCCAAGAGCCGAGCGACTTGATCGCCTTCATCTCTTCGGGCGTGAGGAATTTCTCGGTGACCGCCTTCAGCCAGTCCTCGGGGATTCCGCCCTCCGGCGTGGGTTCGCCGA
>BACX01000395.1:7500-11309 GCA_000333335.1 Sphingomonas-like bacterium B12
GTCGCCGAAAGACCAAGGGTTCCTGCTTAAAGCTAATCTGAGCAGGGTAAGCCGGACCCTAAGACGAGGCCGAAGGGCGTAGTCGATGGGAAGCAGGTTAATATTCCTGCGCCTGGGGATGTGTGACGGATCACGTGTGTTGTACCCTCTTATCGGATTGAGGGTGCTTCGAAGTGGTTCCAGGAAATAGCCTCCCCGTACAGTCCGTACCCGAAACCGACACAGGTGGTCAGGTAGAGTATACCAAGGCGCTTGAGAGAAGTGTGCTGAAGGAACTCGGCAAATTGCCTCCGTACCTTCGGAAGAAGGAGGCCCCATCTAAGCGCAAGCTCTGATGGGGGGCACAGGCCAGGGGGTAGCGACTGTTTAGCAAAAACACAGGGCTCTGCTAAGTCGGCTTCAAGACGACGTATAGGGTCTGACGCCTGCCCGGTGCCTGAAGGTTAAGTGGAGGTGTGCAAGCACTGAAATGAAGCCCAGGTAAACGGCGGCCGTAACTATAACGGTCCTAAGGTAGCGAAATTCCTTGTCGGGTAAGTTCCGACCTGCACGAATGGCGTAACGACTTCCCCACTGTCTCCAGCACATGCTCAGCGAAATTGAATTCTCCGTGAAGATGCGGAGTACCCGCGGTTAGACGGAAAGACCCCGTGCACCTTTACTGCAGCTTCAGAGTGGCATTAGGAAAGAACTGTGTAGCATAGGTGGGAGGCTTTGAAGCATCGGCGCCAGCCGGTGTGGAGCCATAGGTGAAATACCACCCTGTTGTTTTCTGATGTCTAACCTGCTCCCGTGAAACCGGGAGAGGGACCCTCTGTGGCGGGTAGTTTGACTGGGGCGGTCGCCTCCTAAAGAGTAACGGAGGCGCGCGATGGTTGGCTCAGGCCGGTTGGAAACCGGCTGTTAGAGTGCAATGGCATAAGCCAGCCTGACTGCGAGACTGACAAGTCGAGCAGAGACGAAAGTCGGTCATAGTGATCCGGTGGTCCCTCGTGGAAGGGCCATCGCTCAACGGATAAAAGGTACGCCGGGGATAACAGGCTGATAACCCCCAAGAGCTCATATCGACGGGGTTGTTTGGCACCTCGATGTCGGCTCATCACATCCTGGGGCTGGAGCAGGTCCCAAGGGTTTGGCTGTTCGCCAATTAAAGTGGTACGTGAGCTGGGTTCAGAACGTCGCGAGACAGTTTGGTCCCTATCTGCCGTGGGCGTCGAAATTTGAGAGGAGTTGACCCTAGTACGAGAGGACCGGGTTGAACATGCCTCTGGTGGACCTGTCGTCGTGCCAACGGCGCAGCAGGGTAGCTATGCATGGACGGGATAACCGCTGAAAGCATCTAAGCGGGAAGCCTCCCTCAAGATAAGATTTCTTTAGGACGGTCGGAGACCACGACCTCGATAGGCCGGATGTGGAAGTGCGGTAACGCATGGAGCTAACCGGTCCTAATTGTCCTATTCGCGCTTGAAGAGTCCACACCCCCACCCCCAAGGCTGGCCAAAACCAGCAGGGACAGGGTGTGCAAGGTAACAATCCACAGCACGGTAATCTCACCATCGATTTCTAAAACAGTCTACGTGCACGTATCCTATAGCTTGGTGGCCATAGCGTCCGTGACCCACCCGATCCCATCCCGAACTCGGCCGTGAAACCAGACTGCGCCAATGGTACTATCGCTTAAGCGATGGAAGAGTAGGGCGCCGCCAGGCTTTACGATACGTGCACCAAACTAATCCAATCGAACCCATTCACTAAACCCGCGATCGCGGGGCCATATTGGCGCGGGGTGGAGCAGCCCGGTAGCTCGTCAGGCTCATAACCTGAAGGTCACAGGTTCAAATCCTGTCCCCGCAACCATCATTACCATAGCATCAGGCCGGTTCCCGCGAGGGGGCCGGCCTTGTGCTATGTGCAGGATTTCCGCCAGTCGGCCACGCACTTCGATCGTCACGCCTCGGCCCGCCTCGTTGGGGGTCAGGATCAGGCTGTCGATGATCGATCGCATGGCGTCCCGAGCCTCCTCCCGGTTGCCATCCTGACTTTCCAGAGCTTCGCTCAGCCGGTCGATCGCGGCCACGTAGCTATCGGCGATCGCCGGGTGCAGCGCCACGACGGGGGCCGCGTCGATCTCGGCCAGCTCGAGAGCCAGGCGGTCCCGCTCGGCCGCAACGCGCGTCATCAGTGTGCGGATATCGGAGAAGCTGGATGCGCCGTCCGCGATCGCTTCCGCCATGCGGGCCAAGCGCTGCGACGCCTCGGTGTGCTTACGCTCGATTAATTTTCGGTTGCCGACCTTCTGCTGTCGATCGCGCTCCATTTCCTTGTGAAACTCCGCGACGAACGCCTTCACGACGTCAGGAGCGAGGAGCTTGTCCCGCAGAGCACCGATGACGCGCCGCTCGAGCGGCTTGGTCATGATCGTCCGGCCGTTCATGCAGGTGCCGCTTTCCTTGTGCGCGGAGCAACCCCAGCTTTCGGAGCCAATGATAGTATAGCTGCCGCCACACACGCCGCAGGATAAGAGACCGCTCAGTAGGCGCTTCGGTCGCCGGCGCTGGTCAGGGCGCAGACCGCCCAGCCTATCCAGCTTCTCGACCGTAGCCGCCCATGTCGCCTCGTCTACGATCCGCAGTTCCGGTGCCTCCTGCACCTTCCAATCCGATCGAGGATTCGGTCGCGAAACGCGCTTTCGGGTGACAGGGTCGCGCTCGAACCGCTGGCGGTCGTAGACGATGCGCCCGGCGTACAGTTCGTTGTGAAGGATGCCATTCCGGCGTGCACGGCTACCGTTGATCGTCGAGGCGTTCCATTTGCTGCCGCTAGGCGACGCCACGCCTTCGGCGTTCAACGCTGCGGCGATCGTGCGGGGGCTTCTTCCGGCGAGAAACTCGCGGAAGATGCGGCGAACGATTGCCCCCTGATGCTCGTCGATCTTGCGCCTGCCCCGCTCGACGTCGCCGCGCGGGCCAACGGATACGTCCAGCTGGTAGCCGTAGCTTCGTCCGCCGGGGATACGGCCGGCCGCGACGCGGCCGATCTGGCCGCGCCGTGTCTTCTCGCCAAGCTCCTTCAAGAAAAGCGCGGCCATTGTGCCCTTGAGGCCGATATGGATCTCGCCGATCTCTCCTTCGGAGAGCGTCACCAGCTTCACGCCGGCGAAGCGCAGCCGTTTATAGATAGCGGCGATGTCCTCCTGATCGCGGCTGATGCGATCGAGCGCTTCCGCCAACACTATATCGAACTCATCGAGTCGGCTGAGCAAGGCGTTTAGGCCCGGCCGGTTACGGGTGGCGCCAGAGATGGCGAGATCGGCGAAGGTCTCGACGATTTGCCAACCTTCGCGATCGGCACGAGCCGCGCAGATCCGCGCCTGATCCTCAGCCGAGCTTTCGGACTGTCGGTCGCTCGAGAAGCGGGCGTAGATCGCGGTGCGGCTCATCATGATTCTCGTTATGGCGTCGGCGCGCAATTTCCTCGCGCGCCATGGCACGCGCAAGAGCGCGCGCGAAGTCCAGCAGCTCGGGAGCGCTGCCGTTCGACATCAGGCACCGGCCTCGAAACGATCGACGTCGTTGCCCCAAATGTCCCAGCCCTCGCGACGCTGGCGGCCGAACAGTTCGGCATAGGGGCCAGCGTAGAGGCGCTCGACGTCGGCGTGCAGCTGGTCGGGCTTGCGGCTGTGCTCGCGGATCGGGGCGACAATCAGGTTGCGCACCGATCTCGAGAGGACGCGGGGCTTGCCGATCGTGCCGAGCAGATAAAACTCTGCGGCCGAGCGGAAGCAATAGCCGGTGCCGAACGCCCACGCG
>BACX01000394.1 GCA_000333335.1 Sphingomonas-like bacterium B12
TCGCCACACCGCCTTCGAGTTCGTGACCGACCGGCTCGGCGCGCAGGGCACGGTGCTGGGCGGCGGCCGCTATGACGGGCTGATCGAGACACTCGGCGGCCCGCACACCCCGGCGGTCGGCTGGGCGGCCGGCATCGAGCGACTGGGGATGCTGCTGGAGGAGCCGAAGGCTTCGGGTATCGATGTGGCTGTCGTTCCGATGGGCGCCAATGCGGAGACGGCGGCGGTCGGTATTATCGCTGAGTTGCGCCGCGCAGGGCTTGCCTGTGACATGGGCTACAAGGGCAATATGAAAAAGCGCATGCAGAAGGCCGATGCGGCCGGTGCGCTGGTCGCCGTCATTTTAGGCGATGACGAGCTTGGGCGCGGTGAGGCGAGCGTCAAGATACTCGGCTCCGGCGAGCAATCGTCCGTTCCGATAGAGCAGTTGGATACTGCACTGCAGGGCATTGTGACGGCTGCGCGATATCAAATGCATCCTGAGCAGTTCGACAATCAACAAGGCACGATCAGCTTCATCGGCAATGCGCGGCCGGAGCCTGCATGACCTCCATCTCCGCTGAACGCATTGCCCAGATCGAGGGCCGGCGCGATGAGCTGCAGGCGTCGATGGCGCGTGCGGATCTGCCGCCCGAGCAGTTCGTCCAGCTCTCCAAGGATTATGCCGAGATCGAGCCGGTCGCGCGCGCCGCGGCCGAGGTGCGGCGGCTGCGCGCCGAGCTCGCGGTGCTCACCGGCATGGGCGATGATCCCGATCCCGATATCCGTGCGATGGCCGCCGAGGAGGTCGAGACGATCAAGGATCGCCTGCCCGCTGCCGAGCGCCACCTCGCCATCTCGCTGCTACCCAAGGATGCCGCCGACGAGCGCTCCGCCATCCTCGAAATTCGCGCCGGCACCGGCGGCGACGAGGCGGCGCTCTTCGCGGGCGACCTGTTCCGCATGTATCAGCGCTATGCCGACGGCCAGGGCTGGCGGGTCGAATTGATGTCCGCCAACGCCGCCGAGATGGGCGGCTACAAGGAGGTCGTCGCCTCGGTCACCGGGCAGGGCGTGTTCGCCCGGCTCAAGTTCGAGAGCGGCGTGCACCGCGTCCAGCGCGTGCCCGTCACCGAGAGCGGCGGGCGCATCCACACCTCCGCCGCCACCGTCGCCGTGCTGCCCGAGGCGGAGGAGGTGGATGTGAAGATCGACGACAAGGATCTGCGCATCGACGTCTATCGCTCGTCGGGGGCGGGCGGGCAGTCGGTCAACACCACCGACAGCGCGGTGCGCATCACCCACCTGCCGACCGGGCTGGTCGTCATCCAGCAGGACGAGAAGAGCCAGCACAAGAACAAGGCCAAGGCGATGAAGGTGCTGCGCGCCCGCCTTTACGAGCAGGAGCGCGAGCGGCTGGCCTCCGAGCGTGCGGGATCGCGCAAGGCGATGGTGGGATCGGGCGACCGATCCGAGCGCATCCGCACCTACAATTTTCCGCAGGGGCGGGTGACCGACCACCGCATCAACCTGACGCTTCACCGCCTGCCCGAAATCCTGCAGGGCCAGATGGACGAGCTGATCGGCGCGCTGATCGCCGAGGACGAGGCGGGAAGGCTCGCCGCGCTGGACGATGTCGCCGCCTGAGACGATCGGCGCGGCGATCAGGGCTGCGGCTGCGCGCCTGGCCGAAACCTCCGAGACGCCGAGGCTGGATGCCGAGCTGCTGATGGCGCAGGCGCTGGGTGTATCGCGCGAAGCGATGATCCTCGCGGGCCTCCACCGCCCGCTCGTCCCGAGCGAAGTCGAGGGACGTGAGGCGGGCGATGTGTTTGGGGCTCATGTCTCGACTGCGCTCGACACGAACGTGGTGTTTGCGGGGCTTGTCGAGAGGAGAGCGGCGGGCGAGCCGATCGCCTATATCCTCGGCTACCGCGACTTCTGGACGATCCGGCTGAAGGTCGCCCCCGGCGTCCTCATTCCCCGCCCCGACAGCGAGACTTTGATCGAGGCCGCCGTCGCCCATTTCGCCGGCACGCCCGGCCCGAAGCGCATCCTCGATCTTGGCACCGGCTCCGGCGCGCTGCTGCTCGCCGCTTTGGCCGAGTGGCCTGACGCGACTGGTGTCGGCATCGATCGATCCCCGCAAGCGCTGGCCATCGCGCAGGCCAATGCCGAAGCGCTCGGTATGGCGGATCGCACCCAAATTCTCGAAGGCGGCTGGTCCGGCACCGGCGAGGCGTTCGACCTCATCCTCTGCAACCCGCCCTATATCGGAACCGACGAGCCGCTCGCCCGCGACGTGATCGATCATGAGCCGCACTCGGCCCTCTTCGCTGGCGCGGACGGCCTCGACGATTATCGCGCCATTGCCCCGTGGCTTCCCGCCCAGCTTGCCCCCGGCGGCGTCGCCTGCATCGAGATCGGTGCGACGCAGGGCGGGGCTGTCGCCTCGTTAATGGCCTCGCAAGGGCTGGTGGTGCAGATCCGCCACGACCTCGCGGGCCTCGATCGCTGTATCGTGGCAACGCGGCGATAAGGCGCATATTTGACTTGGTTTTGCCGTTCGGGCGCACTACATAGCGTTCAGGAACGGGGGCAAATCAGCATCGGAACACGGGTTTCCAACGCTGCTGCCCCATGCCGAAACCGATGGCCTGTTGCTCCCGATGGGTGGGAGCGGCGACGCGGATCAGGCGCACGCCAAGCGTGTGCCCTGTCGCTGGCGCGGCCTTGGATCGGACAAACGGATCGCCGGGATGGCCCGGATGATGTCGCCGGAAATGGACCGGCAGGAGTGGTGACTTTCTAAGGCCACAAGAACGAGGACTCTCAGACGTTGATCAACAATCGGCAGAACGGCCGTCGCCGTGGCCGTGGTGGTGGCGGTCCGCAGCAGATGCGGGGCCCCAACAACGGTGGCGACAGGGGTAACCGGATCGACAACCGGGCGCGTGGCAATGCCGCCCAGCTCCTTGAGAAATACAAGAATCTCGCGCGCGACGCCCAGACCCAGGGCGACCGGGTGATGACCGAATATTATCACCAGTTCGCGGATCATTATTTCCGCGTGCTGGCGGAATCGCGGTCGCGTTTCGAGGATCAGAACCAGCACCAGCAGCGTCGTCAGCGCTTCGACAACGAAGACTTCGATGGTGACGGCGATGAGGGCGAAGGCACAGACGATGGCGCCGAGACCGAGGCGCGCGAGCACCAGCCCGAGCAGCAGGATCGTCAGTTCCGCCGTGATCGTGGCGATCGCGAGGATCGCGGCAACCGTCGCGACGATCGGGAAGATCGCGGCAATCGCCGTGAGCGCCGCGACTATCGCGAGCCGGTCGCCGCCGCGCCGGCGGAGCAGGCGCCGGCCGCCGAGGCCGCTCCCGCGCCTGTCGCTGCCGAAGACGAGGCGCCCAAGCCGCGCCGTGGCCGCCCCCGCAAGGTGAAGGCGGAAGACGCCGCCGATGCACCGGAGCGGATCGAGGTCGATCGCCTGCCGCCGTCCTTCTCGGCATCTGCCGGGGATGCGGTGAATGGCCATGCCGAGGACGAGGCCACCGAGCCTGCGCCGCGCAAGCGCCGCACCCGCCGCGCCGCATCGGAAGCCGACGTCGCCGCCTGATCGGTATGGCCGGGTCTGAACGAGAGGGCGTCGCTCCGATGGGGCGGCGCCCTTTTGCCGTTCAGCGCCGCTCGTCGAACGGATCGTCCACCTGCTCGTCATGGCCGCTGCCGTGCGACAGGAAGATCAGGCTCATCAGCCCGGTGCCGACCAGCACCGTCAGGAATACGCCGAGCGCGGTGGCGATCACGATCTGCGCCGTCATCGGCGTGCCGCCGTACCGCAGATAGGCCAGCGCGCCGATCACGCAGGCGATCCCCAGCAGCGTCATCCAGCGCATGATCGCTCGAAAGCGTGCCCAAGCATGCGGGTTGGCGACCGACGAGCGCGGGGCAGGATCGTGACGCGGCATGGCTTTCCATTGGACCGCGAAAGTGGGATGATCAACCGGGCCGGCGCAAAAGGCCGGCTTCGCCAACGAGAATGAGAGGAGCCGGCATGACGATCGCGGCGATACTCCAGAACAAGGGCACGGAGATCATCTCCGTCGGCCCCGATCAGCGCGTGGGAGAGGTGGTGAAGCTGCTGGCCGACCGGCGCATCGGCGCGGTGCCGGTGATCGCCGGCGGGCGGGTGGAGGGAATCTTCTCCGAACGCGACGTGATCTACCGGCTCGCGCAGGACGGGCCGGCCGCGCTCGATCGCCGCGTGTCCGAGGTGATGACCTCGCCTGCACTGACGGTCGAGAAGAGCACCCCGATCATGTCGGCGCTGGCGCTGATGACGAAGCGGCGCATCCGCCACCTGCCGGTGGTGGAAGGCGGCGCGGTGGTCGGCCTCGTTTCGATCGGCGATCTGGTGAAGCTGCGCATCGATCGCATCGAAGCCGATGCCGAGGCTATGCGGCTCTACATCGCCGGCAATTAGGGTCGGCGATCAGGGACAGGATCAGACAGGGGCAGGATCAGGCGGCGGCCGACTTGCCCCGGCCGCGCACCATCGTCAGCGCCTGGTCCACGATATCGCGCGCGAAGATCAGCACGAAGCCCGCATAGGCGATCACGCCCACCGGCACGAGCGTCGCCAGCCGGAGCCCGGGTGCCATCGGCGGGAGCAGGCGGTCCACGCCGGTAACCACCGCGCCCATCGCCAGCGCGGCCGCCAGCGGTGGCAGCACTGCCTGACCCAGCCGCGCCCAGCTCAGCCCCAGCACCGGGAGCGAGAGGCTGGAGGACAGCAGCACCAGCAGCGGCATCGACACCACCCAGGCCGCCGCCATGCCGATCGGGCCGTATCCCACCCCGAGCGCGAAGGCGACCGGCAGCACCACCGCGCCGGCGGCCGAGGTGATCGCAGCGATCTTCGGCTTGCCCAGCGCGTTGGTGGCCGGCGGATAGAGGACGTGCAGCGTCGTGAACGGCATCGCGAAGGCGAGCAGGCGCACCAGCGGCACCGCCTCCACCCATTTTGGCCCCATCGCCGTCAGCACCAGAGGTTCGGCGGTGGCCGCCAGCCCTATGAAGCAGGGAAGGGCCGCGACCATGATGATCGACAGCGCCTTGGCGAAACTCCAGGCGACCGCACTGCGATCTGCCTGCATCCGGGCATAGGCCGGGAAGGCGACCTCGTTCAGCGCAGGCACGAACTTGTTGATGAACAGCTGGGTGAGGAACAGGCCTTCGGAATAGAGGCCGAGCATGTGTGCGTCGAAACGCCGGCCGGCGATGAATGTATCGGCCTGGTTCTGTACGAACCACAGCACGTCGCTCACGAGTACCATGCCGCCATAGCCGAACATCGCACCCGCGCCGGCAATCGCGAAGCGCGGGCGGATCCACCAGCGGCCGAGCGTCTGCAGCAGGATTGCGCGCATCCAGAACATCACGATCGGCGCGATGACGAGCGTCCAAACACCGAGTCCGGCCAGCGCGCAGACCGGCCCCGCGATCGCGCCCGACAGCGCGGCGGCGAGATTGGCGCGCGCCTGCGTCCGGAAATCGATGTTCCGGCTGAGCAATGCTTGCGGCACCACGATGAAGGGCGTGGTCAGGTGCAGCAGGCACTGGACGCG
Source organism: Sphingomonas-like bacterium B12 (assembly GCA_000333335.1). Classification (GTDB taxonomy): domain Bacteria; phylum Pseudomonadota; class Alphaproteobacteria; order Sphingomonadales; family Sphingomonadaceae; genus Solisphingomonas. The sequence continues at coordinate 5,613 of BACX01000394.1, forward strand.
CAGCATCAGCGTCAGCGCCGGCTGGTGGAAATAGGCGGCGGCGAGCGGGGCCATCGCGAACTGGACGGCGGCCATGCCGAAGTTCATCATGATGAGCATGCCGAACACCTGGCCGGCCCGACGCGTGTCGAGCTGCTCGGCCTGCACCAGCGAGGAGGCGAAGCTGTAGCCGTTGAGCAGTTGCGCGAGGCCGATCACCACCTGCGTCATCGCGAACAGGCCATAGTCGCCCGGCGTCAGCAGGCGCAGGACCAGGAAGGTCGATCCCCACATCACCAGCTGGCCGATCATCTGGCTGCCGGACCGCCAGATCACCGCACTGCGGATTCGTGCGGTCATTCCGCCGCCCGATTCCGCCGATTCCTGCCCTTCACGAATCGCCGACACCCGATTCTCCACGCTCTGCATGGTGCGTCTATGCCCGTGCAGGGGTTAAGAAAGCCCGGTTTCCGGGCGCTTTCGATAAAAGCGCAACAAAATTGCAAAACGCGGTTGACGGGGGGAGCAACCGCCCATAGATAGCCCCTCGTCAACGGCGCTTCGCCAACAGCGAAACGCGGTTCACCGCTACATCGGCAGCCACACTGCCCCGACCGAAAGGGAGGGACAAGAGGTTGTCGGCGCGGCGGTTTGATCTTTCTCATTGTTGGTTGGATGAAGGGACATGCGGGCGGCGGCTCGGCGTGCAACTCTGGGCCTCTGGGTCAGGGTGCGTCGTCAGAGCGTTAAGCCGTTTCGTAGGTCTCATATATGCTTTATGCAAATATGTGCAGGAACGGCTCCTGGAGATGCCGGTCGTCGGGTTGGTTATTCCACTGGCCCATAGATCGGACATGAACTTGAGAGTTTGATTCTGGCTCAGAACGAACGCTGGCGGCATGCCTAACACATGCAAGTCGAACGAAGCCTTCGGGCTTAGTGGCGCACGGGTGCGTAACGCGTGGGAATCTGCCCTTGGGTACGGAACAACAGTTAGAAATGACTGCTAATACCGTATGATGTCTTCGGACCAAAGATTTATCGCCCAGGGATGAGCCCGCGTAGGATTAGGTAGTTGGTGGGGTAAAGGCCCACCAAGCCGACGATCCTTAGCTGGTCTGAGAGGATGATCAGCCACACTGGGACTGAGACACGGCCCAGACTCCTACGGGAGGCAGCAGTGGGGAATATTGGACAATGGGCGAAAGCCTGATCCAGCAATGCCGCGTGAGTGATGAAGGCCTTAGGGTTGTAAAGCTCTTTTACCCGGGAAGATAATGACTGTACCGGGAGAATAAGCCCCGGCTAACTCCGTGCCAGCAGCCGCGGTAATACGGAGGGGGCTAGCGTTGTTCGGAATTACTGGGCGTAAAGCGCACGTAGGCGGCTTTGTAAGTTAGAGGTGAAAGCC
>BACX01000393.1 GCA_000333335.1 Sphingomonas-like bacterium B12
ACCCGCCAGCATCCCCGGCGTCAGAATCTGCGGCAGTTCCTTCGGCTGGGCCTGCCCCGGCGCGTACCAGAGATAGAGCGGAACACCGGAGCGGCCGTGCGCCTCCAGAAACTTGCCGATCGCCGCGTCGCCGTCGGTCCAGTCGCCGACCATCGTCACGACGCCCGCCTTGCGGAAGGCGTCCTGCGTCTCGGCCCGCTCGATCGCGGCCTTCTCGTTGACCTTGCAGGACAGGCACCAGTCGGCAGTGAAGTACAGGAACACCGGCTTGCCCTGCGCCTGCAGCGCGGCAAGCTTGGCGGCATCGAAGGGCTGCGACGTCGCGCTCGCCTCCGCCGCCTTCGTCTCCTTCGGCGGCAGGATGGCCATGCTCCCGATCGCCAGCAACAGCGCGATCGCCGCAGGCACCCACGCCACCGCCTTGAAGCCGCGCTGACGCAGGCCGGTCAGCCACAGGCCGAAGGCGAGCAGCATCGCCGCGCCGATGCCGACCACGACGCCGTTCGCCTGCGTCTGATGTCCCAGCACCCATGCGAGGCCGAGCGCCGTCAGGAACATCGGCACCGCGAGGATGCGCTTGAACGTCTCCATCCAGGCGCCGGGCTTGGGCAGCAGGCGACGGAAGGCGGGCACGTAGCCGATCAGCAGGAAAGGCAGCGCGAACCCTACACCCAGCCCAACGAACACGAGGATGGCGGCAGCCGCCGGAAGCTCGATCGCGACGCCGAGCGCGCTCGCCATGAACGGCCCGGTGCAGGGCATCGCGACGAAGGCGGCGAGCGCGCCCGTCCAGAAGGCGCCCGCCAGCCCGCCCTTGTCCGCCAGGCCCGATCCGGCGCTCACCGCGCCGAACTCGAACAGGCCGCCGAGGTTGAAGCCGATCGCGCTCGTCAGCAGGATCAGCACGAGGATCACGCGCGGATCCTGCAGCTGGAACGCCCAGCCGACCTGCGTGCCCGCCGCCTTGAGCGCGAGGATCACGCCACCCAGCGCGACGCAGACGAGGATCACACCAACCGTATAGGCCAGCGCCTCGCGCCGCACCGTCCGCTCGTCGCCGCCAGCCTTGGCGAGGCTCAACGCCTTGAGACTGAGGATCGGGAAGACGCATGGCATGATGTTGAGGATCAGGCCGCCCAGCACCGCGCCCGCCAGCGCGATCAATGCGAGGCCGAGCGTGCCGTGCGACGATGCGCCGCCAGACGGTCCCGCCGCCGGCACCGCACCGGGCGCGGCGGTGAAGGACAGGCCCGTACCGTCGCCCAGCGCCAGCACGCCCTCGAAGCTCTTGGGCGCGGTGGTACCCGCCACCGTCTCGATCACAAGCGTGTCGCCGTCGCGGGTGAAGCTCTGCGGCGCGGCGTAGTTCACCGCACCGTCGGTCACCGCGAAGAGATGCGGCTGGTTCAGCGCTACCGATGCAGGCAGCGGCACGGCGAGGCGGAACTTTCCATCCTTCACCTCGAACGCCACCGGCGACCCCAACGGGCGCGGCAGCGCCTTGCGCCACGCTTCGAACTTAGCCGCCGAGGTTGCGTCCGGCGCGCCGTCACCCACCGTCAGCGCGGTCGATACGGTCGCGCTCTCCGGCACGCAGATGCTGGGCGAGCAGACGAGATAATCGAGCTTGGCGGACACCGGCAGCGCGGTCCCCTTCGCCAGCCCCGCCGGCACGTCGAACGGCACCAGCAGCGCATAGGGCTTCTCGAACACATGGTTCATCAGCCCGGCGATCACCAGGGTGGTCGGCACCGGATAGGCCGGTTCTCCGGCGGTCGCGCCCTTGGGTAAGGTCCATTCGACCTTCATCGGGAAGCCGGTGTCGCCCGGCGTCCGCCAATAGCCGTGCCAGCCGGGCTGCGGCACCATCGATATGGCGAGCGTGGTGCGCTTGCCGGCGGCGGGATGGCTGCTTTCCGGCACCAGCGAGGCGGCGATGTGCGGACCGCCCGTTCCCGCGAGTTCGGCTGCCGCCGGGCCTGCGAAGCCCAACAGAACCGCCAGTGTCATCAATACGAAACGCATCACAGCCATCGCCGCCCTTGATCCTTGTCCGCCAGAGGCTTCGTCGCCCGGCGGCAAATCGTTACCGTTTCGGGGGCATATAGATGCGTTTCACGATGATTGCAGCCGGCTTGGCCGTCGTTCTCGGCGCCGGAACACTCCAGGCCGCCCAGCCGCCCGTGAAGCCCAAGCTGATCGTCGCGATCTCGGTCGATCAATTCTCGTCCGAGCTCTATCGCCGCTATCTGCCGAGCTACACGGCCGGCCTGAAGACGCTGTCGAGCGGCGTCGCCTTCCCGGTCGGCTACCAGAGCCACGCCGCGACCGAGACCTGCCCCGGCCACTCGACCATCCTGACCGGCATGCACCCCAGCCACACCGGCATCGTCGCAAACAACTGGTTCGACGTGAAGACCGGTTCGAACATCTACTGCGTGCAGGCGCCCGGCTCCTCGGACCCGAACGCACGCGGGCCGCAGAACATGAAGGTGACGACGCTGGGCGACTGGGTGAAGGCCGCGGAGCCGGGCGCGCGCGTCTACGCCGTCTCGGGCAAGGACCGCGCCGCGATCACCATGGCCGGCAAGCATGCCGACGGCGTCTATTGGTGGTTCGACGGGATCGGCTTCACCACCTCGTCCTTCGCCGGCCCGGCGACCGCCGCCGTCACCGGCCCGGCAGACGCCTTCAACAAGGCGCTGTTCGCCAAGTGGAAGGCGACCCCGCCGCCGCTCTACCCCGCCGCCTCGGCCGCGTGCGGGCGATGGAGAAGCCGGTCCGTTCGGCAAGAT
>BACX01000392.1 GCA_000333335.1 Sphingomonas-like bacterium B12
CGGCTTGTGGCGGGGCAGCGCGCGCCCGATCAGCGACAGCGCCCCGCCCAGCGCGATCAGCGTGCCGCCGAGCCAGATCAACGTCACGAACGGCTTCCACCACAGGCGCAGCTGCCAGCGCCCGCCCGACACCGGCGCGCCGACCACGGTATAGAGTTGGCCATCCCAGCGCGTCGCGATGGCGCTCTCGCTGGTCTGCTGGGGCGGGTTGTCGAAGGTGCGCTGCTCGGGCTTGAGGGTGATCGGCGTCGAGGTACCGCGCGTTGCCACCAGCATCGCCTGCACGGCGGTGAAGTTGCGTCCCGGCACCGGATCGACGCTCGCGAAACGGATCGCATAGGGGCCTACCGTGACGGTCTCGCCCGGTCGCGCGGCGACCAGCGTCTCCTTGGTGAAGGCGCTCTCGCACGCCATGCCGGCGAGGCTCACCGCGACGCCGAGATGGGCGATCACCATGCCCCAGGTGAAGAGCGGCGTGCGGCGCAGCTTGCGCTTCCACAGCGGCGCAACGCTTGCGGCCGTGACACCCGCCGCCAGCGTCAGCCCCAGCAGCGGCAGGACGCGCAACCCCGGCGCCAGAACCAGCACCGCGACGAACGCGATCACCGTCAGCGCGGCCGGGATCGCGATCCGCTTCGCCACCTTGGCGATCTCGTCCCGCCGCCAGCGCATCACCGGCCCCGCCGCCATCACCGCGACGAGGATCAGCGCGAGCGGCCCGGTGGTCGCATTGAAATAGGGCGGGCCGACCGACAGTTTCTCCCCGGTCAGGCTCTCGGCGGCGAGCGGATAGAGCGTGCCGATCAGCACCAGCCCCAGGATCACCGAGAGCAGCAGGTTGTTGACTACCAGCGCGCCCTCGCGGCTCACCGGATCGAAGCGGTTGCCCTCCGTCACCGTCGCGATCCGTGCGCCGAACAGCGCCAGCGCGCCGCCGATATAGAGTGCCAGCAGTACGAGGATGAACGCGCCGCGCCTCGGATCGAGCGCGAAGGCGTGGACAGAGGTCAGGATGCCCGACCGGACAAGGAAGGTGCCGACCATCGACATCGAGAAGGCGACCACCGCCAGCATCACCGTCCACGCGCGCAGCCCGTCGCGGGTCGCCAGCACCGTCACCGAATGGAGCAGGGCCGTCGCCGCCAGCCACGGCATCAGCGAGGCGTTCTCGGTCGGATCCCAGAACCACCAGCCGCCCCAGCCCAGCTCGTAATAAGCCCAGTAGCTGCCCGCCGTGATGCCGAGCGTCAGGAAGGTCCACGCGCCCAGCACCCAAGGCCGCATCGCCTTGGCGAAGGCGGGGCCGACATCGCGCGTCAGCAGCGCGCCGACCGCGAAGGAGAAGGCGACCGATAGCCCGACATAACCGACGTAGAGAGTCGGCGGGTGGAAGGCGAGGCCGGGATCCTGCAACAACGGGTTGAAGCCGTTGCCGTCGGCCGGTGCGATCTCCAGCCGAGCGAAGGGGTTGGACGAGAAGAGCAGGAAGCCGAAGAAACCGAGCGCGATCACGCCCTGCGCGGCGATCGTCGCGGCCAGCGTCCGCTCCGGCAAGCGCCGCTCCAGCAGGGCTACGGCCGCGCCCGCGATCGCCGGGATCGTGACCCAGAGCAGCATCGAGCCTTCGTGTTTCCCCACGCGCCCGCGATCCGATAGAGCGTCGGCACGCTGATCGCGCTGTCCTCGGCGACGAGCTTCACCGAGAGATCGGTGGAATAGAACAGCCACAACAGCACGGGAAAGGCCGTCACCGTCATCACCGCCTGCGCCAGGCCACCGGGCGCACCGCGCGCAGCAATTGCTCGCCGCCCGCTTGAGCGAACCCAGGCCGAGAAATGCCTGTAGCGCCGCCAGCATGGCCGCGATCCACAATGCCGCGAGGCCCGCTTCGGCGATCACTTCTTCAGGCTCCCCGTCTCGTGCATGCCGTTTCCGGCCAGCTCGGGCGGTTTGTAATTCTCGTCATGCTTGGCGAGGATCGTATCGGCGGTGAACTGCCCCGGCGCGGTGAAGCGGCCTTCCGCCACCACGCCCGATCCCTCGCGGAACAGGTCCGGCACGATGCCGGTGTAGCGCGCCGTCACGGTCGCCGCGCCATCGGTGACATCGAAGGTGATGGTGACGCCGTCCGCCTGCCGCTTCAGCGATCCCTTTTCGACCATACCGCCCAGCCGCACCGCGCGGCCGATCTCGACATGGTCGCGCAGCGCATCGCTGGGGCTGTAGAAATAGGATGCCTGGTCCTTCAGCGCGGACATGCCGAGCAGCACCGCGCCGACCAGGGCCACGAGCGCCAGCAGCGCCAGCACGAGACGTTGATTCTTGGCTTTCACCGGCGCTTCAGAGCCTCCGCCGCGCGCTCCGCCTTGCGCATCTGGACGAGGCTGGCGAGCGTCAGCGCCAGCACCGCGATGCCGCCCAGCGCATAGGCGGCGATGACGAAGTGCCACTGGTTCACGCCTCGGCTCCCATGCGCCGCAACCGCGCCTCGACCTTCTGGCGCGCCAGCATCGCGCGCATCCGCATCAATACGATCGCCGCGAATAGCAGCGTGAAGCCGAGCAGAGCGACCGGCAGCGGCCACAGGATCGATCCGGCGATGGTCGATCCCTTGAGCGAAATGCTTTCGCCCTGATGCAGCGTGCGCCACCACAGCACCGAGAAATGAATGATCGGCAGGTTCACGACACCGACGATCCCGAAGATCGCCGCGATCCGCCCCTGCCCGCCGCGATCGGCCTCCGCCTCGGCAAGCACGATATAGGCGACATAGACGAACAGCAGGACGAGCATCGAGGTCAGACGTCCATCCCATTCCCACCACGTTCCCCAGGTCGGGCGGCCCCAGATGGAACCGGTGGCGAGGCAGATGCCGGTGAACACCGCACCCGGCAGCGCCACGGCCCGCGCCGCGATGCCCGCCAGCGGATGCCGCCACGCCAGTTCCATGATCGAGGCGACGGCGATGCCGCTCCACCCCGCCATGCCGAGCCACGCGCTCGGCACATGGAGGTACATGATACGCACCGTCTCGCCCTGCAGGTAATCGGGCGGCGTCAGGAACAACCCCGCGCCCAGCCCCACGATGGTCAGCAACGCGCCGATCCAGCCGCACCATCCGGTGAGCGGGCGCGCGATCTGCAGAAAACGGGCGGGGTTGGCGAAGATATGCATGTGTCGCGCCCGCTCTACGATGAGCGGCGCGCGGGGGGAAGCGGGCTTTGGTGCTAGCCCGCTTCGCCGTTTGGTCAGGCGCGGCCGATCAGGCGCTGGGCCATGCGATCGGCCACGATCGAGGCCGGCTCGCTGATCGCGGCACTCTCCTGCCAGATCGTGTCGAGGCGGCCGGGGATTTCGGCGATGCGCTTCTCCACCTCGGCGCGGTCGCCCTGCCCCAGATATTCGAGGCCGACATTGATGATGCCGCCCGCGTTGATCACATAATCCGGCGCATAGGTGATGCCACGGGCATGGATGCGCCAGCCGTCGTCCGGCGTCGCGAGCTGGTTGTTGGCGCCGCCCGCCACCACCGGCGCACGCAGTGCCGCGATGCTCTCGGCGGTGAGGATCGCGCCCAGCGCGCAGGGGCTGATCACGTCCGCCTCGACGCGCAGGATCTCGTCGGCCGACACCGCCTCGCCGCCCAGCTCCGCGGCCAGCGCCTTGGCGCGATCGGCGTTGACGTCGGCCAGCGTCAGCCTGGCGCCGTCCTTCGCGAGCAGCTTCGCCAGCCCGCCGCCGACGCTGCCGACACCCTGAATCGCGACGTGCACGCCGGCCATATCGTCACGCTTCAACGCGCGGCGTACCGCCGCCTTGACGCCGAGATAGACGCCGTGCGCGGTGAATGGGCCGGGATCGCCGCCCGCTGCACCGCCCGCCACGGGCAGGCCGGAGACGTGCTTCGTCTGCTTCGACACCTCGACCATGTCTGCGTCCGAGATGCCGACATCCTCGGCGGTCACGTAGCGGCCGCCGAGCGAGTCCACCGCGCGACCGAACGCCGCCAGCAGTTCGGGCGATTTGGGCGCCTGCGCGTCGGCGAGGATCACCGCCTTGCCGCCGCCCATCGGCAGGCCGGCCATCGCGTTCTTGTAGCTCATGCCGCGCGACAGGCGCAGCGCGTCGGTCACCGCCTCGTCGGAGCGCGCATAGCTCCAATAACGGCAGCCGCCGGCCGCCGATCCGAGATGGGTCGAGTGAATGGCGATGATCGCGCTAAGCCCCGACTTCGCGTCCCGGAAGAAATGGACGCCTTCATGCTCGTCGAAATCGGGATAGTCCCAGGGGGCCATGGCGATCACCTCGCGGCCGGTCCTGACCATCATGTCCGGAGAAGCCGGCCGACCCGCCCCCGAACAGGCGCTGCCGAAAAGGAGGACGGTGGGGCGATCGACGGGTCTTGAACCCGCGACCTCCGGTACCACAAACCGGCGCTCTAACCAACTGAGCTACGATCGCCACTAAGCCGTCCATGGCAGCGTGGGCGCGGCCATAGGGGTGCCCGGCGAGCCGCGTCAAGGCGCGTCCGTCGGGAGGCGCACCGATAATAGAATTGCCGTCGAACGCAACAGATTCGTTCGCGGAAGCGCAAACCCACGAACGCTTCTGACCCGCCCCGTAAAGCCGGCCGCGAATCTACAGGCCGAGATCGCTCAGCGAAGCGTGATAGGTGGGGCGCGGGCCAGAGGAATCCCAGTGGAACAGGCGATCGGTCTCCCCGATCGCCACGTCGTTGATGCTGGCGTGCCGCTCGCGCATCAGCCCGTTCGCGTCGAATGCCCAATTCTCGTTGCCATAGGAACGGAACCAGCGCCCCTGCGCGTCGTGCCATTCATAGGCGAAGCGGACCGCGATCCTGTCCCCCTCGAACGCCCAGAGTTCCTTGATCAGCCGATACTCCAGCTCGACCGACCATTTGCGCGTAAGAAAGGCGACGATCGCATCGCGGCCGGTGAGAAACTCGCTGCGGTTCCGCCAGCGGCTATCCGACGTGTAGGCGAGCGACACCCGCGCCGGATCGCGGCCGTTCCAGCCATCCTCGGCGGCGCGGACCTTCGCGATGGCGGTTTCGCGGGTGAAGGGCGGAAACGGCGGGCGGCTCTCGGTCATCATCCTTCTCCCACAAGCGGGTTCGTCGAGGCGATCCACTCGCCGATCCGCGCGACGTAGCGATCCGCCTCGATGGTCAGTTCGTCCGGGCTCAGGCGGTTGGCACGATAGACGGTGAAGGGATCGGCCCACTGCCAGCCGCAGCGATGGGCGGTGGAGTGGAGGGGTTTCAGCAATTCCTCCAGCGGAAACAGGTTCACGCCGTCCGCGGCATAGGCCTCGGGCACATTGCCAGCCGTTGCCGCGACCATCACCGGAAGGCCGGCGAGGCGATCGCCCTCCTCCTTGGCGCGGATGTAATACATGCGGGTGAGGACGTGATCCTGCCACGACTTGAGCAGCGGCGGGGTGGAATACCAGTTGATCGGGAATTGCAGGATCAGCCGCCTGGCCCGAAGCAGATGCGCCACTTCGGCATCGACGTCGATCGCATCCGGCCGCGATCGGCTGGCCACCTCGCACACCTCCACCCCGTCGATCGCGGCGGCGGCCTCGGCCAGCGCGCGATTGGCCTTCGATCGCGAATAATCGGAATGGAACAGCAGGATCGTTGCGCTCATGAATCAATTCCCCGGCAGTGCGAGGCGATCCATAGCGAAGGGACGTGGTGGGCGCGACAGGGATTGAACCTGTGACCCCACCCGTGTGAAGGGTGTGCTCTACCGCTGAGCTACGCGCCCACGTCCGGATTGCCGGATTTGGAGAGGCTGTGCCTCGTTCCGGCGCGACGGGAAGAGATGTTCCCGTCGAGGCGGCGCGGTTAGCGCGCCTTGCGCACGCTGTCCAGCGCCAGTTTGATATCGAACAAAAGAAAAGGCGGCCGTTTCCCCCGAACCGGCCGCCTCGTCCCTTGGTTCAGTTGACCGCGTCCTTCAGGCCCTTGCCGGCCTTGAACTTCGGCTGGCTGGACGCCGCGATCGACATCGGCTCGCCGGTGCGCGGGTTGCGACCCGTGGATGCCTTGCGCTTGCTCACAGAGAAGGTGCCGAAACCGACCAGGCGAACCTCATCGCCCTTCTTCAACGTGGCCGAGATGCTGTCGAACACGCTCTCCACCGCCTTGCTCGCGTCCGCGCGCGTCAGGCCGGCGGACTCCGCGACCGCACCGATAAGCTCCTGCTTGTTCATTCCCTCAAAGCCCCCTGTCCTCGTGTCCGGGCATTATCGAGCGCCCGCGTGGAACTGTCAGGCCGCACCACCTGTGCGGCCATGTGGCAGATGAGGGGCGCAAAAAAGGGGCGAGTCAATACGACCCGCCCCTCCTTGCGATGAACCGTTGGATTCCGTTTGGATTCAGTGCCGAATCGCCTGTTCGCCGGATGATTCGGGGCGAATCGCCGCCGCCAGTTTCGTCCGCCTCGGTCCACTCGATCGGTACGAATCGGCGATGCCAGCGCGCGCGCCAGCACCTCGTCGAGATGGCTGACCGGAACGATC
>BACX01000391.1 GCA_000333335.1 Sphingomonas-like bacterium B12
GCGCGCTGCGGTGCTGGTCAATCTGATCGGCAACGCCGTGCGCTACGGCCCCGCAGGCTCCACCGTCCGCGTTTCGACCGAGCCGCGCGCCGGCACGGTGGCGATCGTCGTTGCCGATCAGGGGCAGGGCATCGCGCCTGAAAACCACGAGCTGGTCTTCGCCAAGTTCGAGCGTCTGGGCGCACGCGAGCCGGGCTCCGGTCTCGGCCTCTACATCTCCCGCCGGCTCGCCCGCGCGATGAACGGGGAGATCGCGATCGAAAGCGGGGCCGGCGAGGGCGCCCGCTTCGTCTTCACGCTGCCGGTGGTTTCGCCGCTCGCCGATCGAGGATCTGCTTGAGCGGATTAGGCTTGCCCGCCGCGACCCGTTTCAGCGTGTTGGTGTCATGGTGCTCGAATGGCTCCGGCCGGCCGTGGACGGTGAGCATCGTCTTGATGTCGTAGCTCCACGCATCGTCGCCGTGGAAGGTGATGGCAATCGTGTAGCTGTCCGTGCGGAAGCCATATTCGAGGAAGGCGGTGGAGCAGACGCCATATTCGGTCTGCCCGCGCGTCGCGGTGAGCGTCAGCGTGTCGTCGCCCGCCTTGCCCTGACCGGAGGCGAGGGCCACCTGCCCGCGCGGGATCGCCAGCGTCTGCAGGATCAGCCCGGTCGCCGGCTCCCACAGCCAGTAGCCGACCTGATCGTGGAAGGTGATCTCCTCTTCCTTGGTCGTGATGTGGATATGATAGCGCAGGCCGTAGAAGAGCTGCGGCCCGTTGGCCTGCGGGTCGATCGGATCGAAGGCGACGCGTTCGATGAACACGCGGCGTTCCGGCGCATCGGCCTTGGGATTGATGTCGACGCCCTTCTGCGCCTCCCACCGCCCCGCCAGCCGGGTGAGCGGGCCGAGATTGGCGAGCGTGTCCGGGTCGACGTCGCTCGGCTCGGTGAAGATGTCGTGCGGAAAGGGGTTCATCGGGGCGGCTCCGTCGGGTGAAGGCGCCAGCATAGGGCATCGCGGCGGACGGACCAACGCCCGTCGGGAGCGTCAGGCGGTGAGCGGCATCATCGGCACCGACTTGTAATAGAGCGCGCCGTCATCGGTCGGCGCCTGCCATTGCTCATATTCGATCAGCGCCGGGCCGTCCGGATCGCGCCGCTCGTGCGCGCGCTTCCACAGGCCGAACATGCCGAGGATGTGCGGCGGATCGCCGTGGATCTCGGTGAAGCCCCGGTCGGGCG
>BACX01000390.1 GCA_000333335.1 Sphingomonas-like bacterium B12
AGCGCGTCGAGATAATCGGGGAAGGTCTCCCAGTCCCACGGCAGGCCTTCGGTCATCACCAATTCGGGCACGTCCTCGACGCCTTCCATCACCGCCACCAGCATCGCGCGTTCGGCCGGGCGACAGGGCGCGAAGCCGACGCCGCAATTGCCCATCACCACCGTCGTCACGCCATGGTTGGAGGACGGCGCGAGCCGGTTCTCCCAGGTCGCCTGCCCGTCATAATGGGTGTGCACGTCGACGAAGCCCGGCGTGACCAGCCGGCCGGAGGCGTCGATCTCCTCGTCGGCGCATCCCTCGATCGTCCCGATCGCGGCGATGCGGCCATCCTTGATCGCGACGTCGGCGATCCGGCCGGGGCTGCCAAGCCCGTCATGAACCTCGCCCCCGCGCAGGATCAGATCATAGTCGGCCATAGCACCCTCCTGCTTCGACTTATCGCATTTGTAGAACGACATGCAAAATCTATCGAAGTCGTAGGCAAAACGGGAAGATCAGGGCCATCGCCGCTGCGCTCGCCAGATAGGGGAGCGGGTGCCACCAGTCGTACATCAGGATGCCCAGCGAGGGGCCGAGCACGAAGGTATAACCGTTCACTGCTGTGACGTGCCCGGCGACGCCCCCCTGTTCCGATTCGTCCACCGCGAGCGAGGCGCCGGCGGTGAAGCCCGGCCGCAGGAAGCCGAAGCCGAGCGAGGCGATGGCGAAGGTCACCGTGATGGCGTGGAGATCGTGCGCCAGCGCGACGCCCGCGCAACCGATCGCCGCCAGCGCCGATCCCCACAGCAGCATCGCGCGCGGCTGGAGATCGAGGCGCGGGATCACGCCCCATTGCGCGAGCAGCGCGGCCAACGCGCCCGCCATCAGGATCATCCCGATCAGCGGCTGGGCGAGCGCCGGCGGCTGGCCCAATCGGTCGATCACAAGGAAGGCGAGCGTCTGCCCGGCGATGGCCTGCGCATGGCCGCCGACCAGCCCTGCGAGGATCCACGGCCAGATGCGCGGATCGGTGAAGCGCACCTGCCGGCCCGTAGGCGCCGCGGACGCGGCGATCGCGGCGGCGTCGCTCGGCTCGCCACCGATGGTCGGCTCGGCGGCGGGGACAGCGGGGACGGCCTCATCGAGCGGCACGTTGCGCAGCAAGGCGACGATCGCCGCCGCCATCGCGACACCCATCACCGCGAACACATAGGCCGGCCCCGCGAGGCCGACGACTGGGAGCACGAAGAAGGGTGCCAGCGCCGGCCCGATGATCGTCCCCAGCCCGAAGGCGGAGGCGAGCAGGCTCAGCGCCTTCACCCATTCCACGCGCGGCAGCACCGCCACCACCATCGCCTGCGCGGCGGGCGGCGAGGCGGCGCCGAACAGCCCGTAGACCGCGCGGCCGAGGATGAACGCCACGAAGGCGACGGTCGCACCTAACATCCCTATGAGGCCGAGCGTCAGCGCGATCCCGCATAGGATCATCGAGGCGACGAAGCCCCAGATGCCGACCAGCACCATGCGCTTGCCGCCGCTCCGCCCCAGCCGCCGCGCCCAGACCGGTGCGGCCAGCGCATAGGCCAGCGCGGAGAGCGAGAAGCCGAGCGCGATCAGCGGATCGGGCAGCTTCAGGCTGCGCCCGATCGCCGGCACGACCGACTGCATGCCGGTGCTGCCGATCGCGGTCATCAGCATGACGAGGAAGAGGAGGAGCTGGTTGCGATCCGCCTGCGGCAGGATACGGCGTGTCCCCCTTTCGATCATCGCGCGCCGCCTCCCCGTCACGCCCGTCTAGCGGCGGATGGCGAGGGGCTGGCCTAGCCGGATGGAGAGGCTCAGATCGATCGGCTGACGACCTCTTTCATGATCTCGTTGGTGCCGCCGAAGATGCGCGTCACGCGCGCGTCCCTCCACAGCCGCGCGACCATATATTCGTTCATGTAGCCCGCGCCGCCATGGAGCTGCAGCGCCATGTCGATCACGCGGCCCTGCATATCGGTATGCCATTGCTTGGCGGCGGATGCCTCGGCGGTGGTCAGTTCTCCCCGCACATGACGGGCGATCGCCCAGTCGAGATGCGCCCAGCCGACCTGCAGCTGGCTCTTCATGTCCGCCAGCGTGAAGCGTGTGTTCTGGAATTCGAACACCGTCTTGCCGAACGCCTTGCGATCCTTGGTGAAGGCCACGGCCTCGTCGAACGCGCGCTGCGCGGCGCCCTGCGCGGAGACGGCGATCGACAACCGCTCCTGCGGCAGCTGGCTCATCAGATAGGCGAAGCCCTGCCCTTCCTGCCCGAGACAATTGGTGATCGGCACGCGCACATCCTCGAAGAACAGCTCGGACGTGTCGGCGGAGTGCATACCGACCTTGTCGAGATTGCGCCCGCGCTGGAAACCGGGCGTATCGGCATCGACGAGGATCAGCGAGATGCCCTTGGCGCCGAGCGTCGGATCGGTCTTGGCGACGACCACGACGAGATCGGCATTCTGGCCGTTGGTGATGTAGGTCTTGGATCCGTTGACGACATAATGGTTGCCGTCGCGGATCGCGGTCGTGCGCACGCCCTGCAGATCCGATCCCGCACCCGGCTCGGTCATCGCGATGGCGGTGATCACCTCGCCCGTCACCATGCCGGGCAGATATGTCCGCTTCTGCTCCTCCGATCCGTAGCGCTCGATATATTCCGCGACGATGTCGGACTGGAGGGTGATGCCGGCCGACGACCCCGCATAGGCCAGCTCCTCGGCCACCACCGCATTGTAACCGAAATCGAGGCCCAATCCGCCATATTCGGGCTTCACCGTAGGGCAGAGCAGCCCCGCCTCGCCGCAGGCCAGCCAGAAGGGCCGGTCGACGATGCCCTCGCGCTCGTAGCGATCGAGATGGGGGAGTAGCGCCTTGTCGAACACGCGCCGCACGGTGTCGCGGAACATCGCATGGTCTTCGTCGAAGGCGGTGCGGGACGCGGTGTCGAGCAAGGGGCCTCTCCGGATCTTGTGGTTCAGCGGCCGTGATAGACGGGCGGTCGCTTCTCGACAAAGGCGGTCATCGCCTCGTGATGGTCGTCGGTCGCCTGCAGCATCACCTGCTGGCGGTCCTCCAGCGCCAGCGCCGCCTCGAGCGAGGGCGCATCGATGGCGAGATTGAGCGCCTGCTTGGTGAGCGACAGGCCGTAGGGCGCGTTCGCCACCATCTCGTCGGCGAGCGCCAGCCCGGTTTCGAGCAAATGCTCCTCCGGCACCACGTCGCTCAGCAGGCCGAGACGGAGTGCACGATCGGCATCGAGGAAGCGGCCGGTGAGCAACAGCTCGGCGGCGAGGCTGGCGCCGATGAGGCGGGGCAGGAAGTAGCTGGAGCCGATATCCGCACCGCCCAGCCCGATCCGGATATAGGCCGCGTTCATCCGCAGCGATGGCGCGCCGAAGCGTACGTCGGATGCCAGCATCAGCGAGAAGCCGCCGCCGCAGGCCGCCCCGTGGCCGAGGGCGATGAACGGCTGCGGTGCCGCGCGCATCGCCTTCAACAGGTCGCTGAGCGCGATCTGCACCCGCCAGGCGCGTTGCAGCGGCGTCTCGTTGGTCGCCGATCGATGCTCCTTGATGTCGAGACCGGCACAGAAGGCCCGGCCGTTGCCGCGCAGGAGGACGACGCGACATTCGGGTCGCTGCCGCAGCCCCTGCACATAATCGAGCAGTTCGCCGACGAGTTCGTTGGACAGCGCGTTGAGTGCCCCCGGCCGATCGAGCGTCACGACCTCGATCGCGCCATGCGCCTCGACCATGATCGTCGCGTAGCGTTTCGTGCCGCCCATGCCGCCTCCCCTCCTCCATCCTGCCCTCAGCGGGATAGCGGAAGTGCCGCAGGCTGGGCGGCTATGACTTAGGCGAGGCCGCCGCTGGAAAGTGTTGCGTGCGGCCGGATGCGCGTTACCGCATCAGCATGACAGAGGCGAACGACCCGCCGGAAACCCTGATCGCCAAGCTCGTCGCGCTGATGGATCTCGAGGAGGTCGAGGTCGATCTGTTCCGCGGCGGGCGTACCGACGAGCCGTGGACGCGCGTGTTCGGCGGGCAGGTCGTCGGCCAGGCCCTGATCGCCGCCTGCCGAACCGTGGAGCGGCCCCGCCTGCCCCACTCGCTCCACGCCTATTTCATGCGGCCGGGCGATCCGGATCTACCCATCGTCTACGAGGTGAGCCGCGATCGCGACGGCCGCAGCTTCTCGTCGCGACGGGCGGTGGCGATCCAGCATGGCCGCCCGATCCTCAACCTCTCCTGCTCCTTCCAGATCCCCGAACGGGGGCTGGAGCACCAGTTCGACATGCCCGACGTGCCGCCGCCGGAAGGGCTGGAGGACGATCGCGACATCGCGCTGCGCTTTCGCGAGGAGATCCCGCCCGGCCGGCGCGCGGTGATGCTGCGCCAGCGGCCGATGACGTTCCGGCCGATCCTGCCGATGGCCCGTTACCGGGACGAACCTCTGCCGCCCTTCCATTCCTACTGGTTCAAGGCGGTGGCGCCGCTGCCCGACGACCAGATCCTGCATCGCGGCCTGCTCGCTTATGCCTCCGACATGATGCTGCTCTCCACCAGCATCTTGCCCCACGGACTGAGCTGGCTGCGCGACGACGTGCAGGAGGCGAGCCTCGACCATGCTTTGTGGGTGCACGGCGACATCGATCTCAACGACTGGCTGCTCTACGCGATGGACAGCCCGCGATCGAGCCAAGCGCGCGGCTTTACGCGTGGCCAGATCTTCACCCGCGACGGCCGCCTCGTCGCCTCGGTCGCGCAGGAGGGGCTGATCCGGGTGCGGCGCTAGGCCGTGGCGGTCAACAGGGCGTGGACCCGTTCGAGCAGCGCGTCGGGCGTGAAGGGCTTGAACAGCAGCGGCTCACGCCCGGCGCGTGCGGAGGCATCGGCCCCGGCATAGCCGCTCATCAGCAGAACACGGGTTTCGGGCGATCGCAGGGCCAGTTCCTCGGACAGCGCGAAACCGTCGAGGCGGGGCATCATGACGTCCGAGACGACGAGTTCGGGCGGCTGCGCCTGCCGCGCGAACAGGGTCAGCGCCGAGCGGCCGTCATGCGCCTCGATCACCCGGTAACCGGCATCCCGCAGCGTCTCGACGACCAGTTCGCGCAGTGCGTCATTGTCCTCCACCACCATCACGCAGGCGGCGCGTGCCACCGCCTCGATCGCCGGTGCCCGGAACAGGCCGCCGCCCTCCGGCCGGGACAGGGTGCGCGGCAGCCAGAGGTGGACGCCGGTGCCCGCGCCCGGCCGCGTGTCGATCGTAACGAAACCGCCCGACTGGCGGACGAAGCCGTGAACCTGGCTCAGCCCCAGGCCCGTGCCGCGCCCCACGCCCTTGGTGGTGAAAAAAGGCTCGAAAGCGCGGGAGCGCACCTCCTCGCTCATGCCCGTGCCGGTATCCGCCACGGTCAGGCGCACATAGTCTCCGGGCGCGGCGTCATGCCGGGCGGCCTCCACCGCATCGACCCGCGCATTGCCGAGACTGATCAGCAAGGTGGTGCCGCCCCCCGCCTGCATCGCGTCGCGCGCGTTGACGGCGAGATTGAGGATCGCGTTCTCCAGCTGGTTGACGTCGATCTCAACCGGCCAGACGCCGCGTTCGCTGACGATCTCCACCTCGACCGCCTCGCTGGCTGCCCGCTCGACCAGCGGGCGGATGTCGGCCAGCAGCCCGACCGGATCGACCGCGCGCGGCGCGAGGCGCTGGCGGCGCGCGAAGGCGAGCAGGCGCTGGGTCAGGGTGGCGGCGCGGTTGGCGCCCTCGCCCGCCTCGGCCAGCGCGCGCTCCACCCGCGCGGTGTCGCCCGTCCGCAGCCGGCGTGCGGCGATGTCGAGATTGCCGACGATGACGGTCAGCAGATTGTTGAAATCGTGCGCGATGCCGCCGGTGAGCTGGCCCAGCGACTCCATCTTCTGCGCCTGCATCAGCTCCGCCTGCGCGGACCGCAGCGCGGTGTCATCGCGGCCGATCGCATAGATCAGCCCGCCCTCCCGGCGCAGCGTCCAGCTGATCGTGCGGACCGCGCCATCGGCACCATAATAATCGGTCGAAAACGGCATGGCGGCACCGTCCGCAATCTCGCGGAGGCGCGGCCGGGCGCTGGTATCGACCAGAAAGCTGCGCATCACCACCGTGCCGGGCGCTTCCAGCGGGCCGAACACCGATTGCCATGCCGGGTTCGCCGCCATCACCAGCCCGTCGAGGTCGCAGACGAGGATGAGGTCGTGGGTGAGCGTCCACAGCCGCTCGCGATCGCGCATGACATCGGCGCGAAGGGCGGCGTCGATCCGGGCCATGCGGCGAAGCTCGATCAGCGCGGCGGCCTGCCGGGCAAGCGCCGCAAGTGCCGGGGCGTGATCGAACCGTTCGCGAGGCGCTACGTCGATCACGCAGACGGTGCCGATGGCATGGCCCTCCGGCGTGCGGATCGGCGCACCAGCATAGAAGCGGATGAACGGCTCGCCGGTAACCAGCGGGTTATCGGCGAAACGCGGATCGCGCGCGGCATCCAGCGTGACGAGCACATCATGGCCCCGGATCGCATGATCGCAGAACGCCATCGATCGCGGCGTTTCGGCGATGTCCAGACCGACCTTCGCCTTGAACCATTGCCGCTCGGCATCGATCAGGCTGACGAGCGCGATCGGCGTGCCGGCCAGGCCACGCGCCAGCGCGACGAGATCGTCGAAGCCGGCTTCCGGATCGGTATCGAGCAGGTCCAAATCGCGGAGCGCGGCCAGCCTGGCCGTTTCGGTCTCCGCGCCGGACATGATCACGCCATCGGCCCGCGCGTCAGACGCCGCTGCCGCCGCCGGTGGGATTGTCGGACGTCGGCGCGTTCATGCCGGCCCCGCCGACCGCACCGATATTGCCGAACAGCTCCTGGAACAGGCTGCGCTTACGGCCGAGCGTGGGCGTCTTGTCGGCGACCGGATGGATCCTGACCACCTGCTCCAGCCCGCTGCGATCGACGCTGGTGACGGTGCCGTCCTTGGCGAAATGCACCGCGAGCGTCAGCTGGTTCACGGGCTTGGGCGTGCCGAACGAGAATTGCTTGGTCGAGCGCGACACATAATACCAGGTGCCGTCGTCGAACTGGCTGGCGAAGCTCGGATCGCCCAGCGTGGCCTGCACCGAATCGCGATTGTCGACGCCCGGCTCGACCGAGGCGACCAGCGCGCGATCGACGACATAGCCCTGATGCTCCCGCACCTCGGCGCAGCCCGAAAGCCCCGCCACGAGCGCCAGACCCGCAACCCCGGCCATCCCGGCGCGCATCCTGCTGGCCGTCATTCGCATCTCCTCACGCCGCCGGCGCCCAATCCGGCTCGAACCCAAGACCAAGCGCCATTGCATCGGCCGTCCAGCCGCTCAATATGCCGTGGACACGCGCCGCACAAGGCGGCTTGGCGCAAAGGGATGCAAGGGTTGGCCACGCTTTTCAAACGGCTTCTGGGCGGGCGGCGCGATGCGCGCGCGCTGGTGCCGCTCTACAACGCGATCGTGGGAGCGGCGCGCTTGCCGCACTGGTATCTCGAAGGCGCGGTGCCCGATACGCTCGACGGGCGCTTCGACATGGTCTCCACCATCCTGTCGCTGGTGCTGCTGCGCATGGAGGCGCAGGGCGAGCCGGCGCGCGAACCGACCGCGCGACTCACCGAGCTGTTCGTCACCGATATGGACGGGCAGCTGCGCCAGCACGGCATCGGCGATCTGGTGGTCGGCAAGCATGTCGGGCGGATGATGAGCCAGCTCGGCGGGCGCCTCACCGCCTATCGCGAAGGCCTGGCAGAAGGCGGCGACCTCACCGGCGCGATCGATCGCAACGTGCATCGCGGCGCCGACGTGCCGGAGGCGGCGAAGCGCCATGTCGAGGCGCGGTTGCGTGGGTTGGCCGTTGCCCTCGACGCGCGCGACCTCGACACCCTGCTGGCGGGAGACATCGCATGAACAAGACCCCCGAATTCAGCCGCCCGTTCCGGCTCGATGCGATCGGCGGGGAGCCGCGCGCCGTCCATGTCGAAGCCGACGAGGCCGAGCGCGCCGCGCTGGCCGAACGGTTCGGCCTCGTCTCGATCGGGACACTGACGGCCGATGCCACGATCCGCCGCGAGGGCCAGCGTGTCTGGGCTGAGGGGCGGCTGAAAGGCCGCGCGGTGCAGAGCTGCGTCGCCACCGGCGATCCCATCCCCGCGCGGATCGAGGAGCCGTTCGTGCTCCGCTTCGATCCCGAGGGCGAGGCCAGCGAGGACGAGCTGGAACTGGAGGAATCGGATCTCGACCTGCTCGCCTACGAGGGCGGATCGATCGATCTGGGTGAAGCGGTGGCGCAGGGTTTCAGCCTCGCGCTCGATCCCTTCCCGCGCGTCGCTGACGCCGAGGACCGCCTGCGCGCCGCCGGCGTGAAGAGCGAGGAGGATGCCGAGGAGGCGCGGATCGAGGCCAGCCCCTTCGCCGCGCTCAAGGTGCTGAAAGGGGAGTGACGCCCCCTCCCCTTCCTTCTCAGTAGGAGTCGCCCTCGCTCGCCAACCGCGCGGCAGCGCCCGCATGGCGACCTGCGGCATAGGGATCGAGCCCGGCCGCGCCGCGCGACGGATCGGTCGAGAATTGCGCCGGCAGCGCGACGCCGGTGGCGCCGGCATAGTGCATCGTCGCCTTGGCGACCGCCTGATCGCCCTTGATCTGGCTGGCGGCGGCGATGCCGCCGATCACCCAGGCGACGATCGTGCCCGCCGTGTCGCCCTTGCCCTCGACACGGTAATGGCCGGAAACCGGCACCGGGCTGCCGTCGATCATGAGATCGACAAGGTCGAACTCCATCTTGCCGGACTTGCCGAAGCCACCGTTTCCGGTGCGCCACGTCACCCGGCCATGGCCCGGCGTGCCGCGCGGGATGACGACATAGCCGTCCTTCACCACGTCCTTCGCGACGACGAGGTCGAAACTGTCGCCCTTGCGCAGGTCCGCCGTGCTGACGTCATGGCGCGGGCTGACCTCGACCGCGGCCCCGCTCTCCAGCGGCGCGACCGTGAGCGCCTGGGCGGACACCGCCCCGAACAATGCGACGCCGAGCACCACCGTCTTCGCAACCATGACCCGATTCCCCAATTCCCTGTACCCCATGGCGCTGCCTGCCACGGGCCGGGTGAAGGGCAGCTCAAGGGGTTTGGTTAAAGCCTGTACGGAATGTAACTGGCGCTGGAGGATGCTTATTGATAATCACTTGCATCGCTGAAGGATTGTCCCGACTGGATTCGTGCCCGTGCGTCTCGATCAACTGCCCCTGAAATGCCCCGCAAAGGTCGCCGCCGTCGCTTGGGACGAACTGGCCGAGACCGCCGCGCGGCGATTGCGCGAACTGGGGCTGGATGAGGGCGTGACCGTCGAGGCGCTGCACGTCGCCCCCTTCGGCAAGGATCCGATCGCCTGCCGCGTCGGCCGCATGACGGTGGCGCTGCGCCGGGCGCAGGCGCATTGCATCATGGTGGAAACCACGACGGAGCCGGTCGCCGCATGAACCCGGCGCCGATGGTGGCGTTGGTCGGCAATCCCAATGCCGGCAAGAGCGCCCTGTTCAACGCGCTGACCGGCGCCCGCCAGAAGGTCGGCAATTATCCCGGCGTCACGGTGGAGCGGAAGGCGGGCCGGATGGCGCTCGCCGACGGTCGCCCGATCGAGCTGATCGATCTGCCCGGCACCTATTCGCTGGAACCCGCCAGCCCCGACGAGCAGGTGACGCGCGACGTGCTGTTCGGCAAGCAGGAGGGCGAGCGGCTGCCGCAGGCCATCCTGTGCGTGGTCGATGCGACCAATCTCGACAACCATCTGCGCTTCACGCTCCAGCTGATCGCGCTGGGCCTGCCCGTCGTGGTTGCGCTGAACATGGTCGACATGGCCGAGCGCGATGGCCTCAAGATCGACGCCGCCCGGTTGTCGAAGGAACTCGGCGTGCCGGTGATCCCGACGGTCGCGGTGCGCAAGCGCGGCATCGACGAACTGCGTGAGGCGATGGCGGTGCTGGTCGGCGATGGCGCGGTGCGCAAGATCGCAGCCGGCCCCGGCTTCCACCACGAGGATCTCGTCGTCCTCCAGCGCCGCGCCCGCGCCATCGCGCTCGCCGCGACGCAGGAGGAGCATGGCGCGCGCAAGGTCAGCCATACGATCGATTCAGTCACGCTGCACCCGATCCTGGGGCCGGTGTTGCTCTTCGCGCTGATGTTCGTGGTGTTCCAGGCGGTGTTCGCCTGGGCGCAGGCGCCGATGGACGCGATCACCGCCGGCTTCGACTGGCTGGGCCATTGGGTGGAGGCGACCTTCCCCGACGGCTTCGTCCGCAACCTGCTGGCCGAAGGCGTTATCAAGGGCACCGGTGCGGTCGTCACCTTCCTGCCGCAGATCCTGATCCTGTTCTTCTTCATCCTGCTGTTGGAGGCGACCGGATACATGGTCCGCGCCGCCTTCATCATGGATCGGCTGATGGCGCGCGTCGGGCTTTCGGGCCGCGCCTTCATCCCCCTGCTCTCCAGCTTCGCCTGCGCGGTGCCGGGCATCATGGCGACGCGCACGATCGACGATCCCAAGGACCGGCTCACCACCATCCTGATCGCGCCGCTGACCACCTGCTCGGCGCGCCTCCCGGTCTATACGCTGATCATCGGCAGCTGCATCCCCAACCGCCAGCTGCTGCCCTTCATCGGTTTGCAGGGCGTGGTGCTGTTCGGCCTGTTCGTGATGGGCATCGTCTGCGCGCTGCTCGCCGCTCTGGTGCTGCGCAAGACCGTGACCAAGGGGCCGAGCCAGGGCTTCATGATGGAAATGCCCAAATATCAGGCACCCAGCGTCCGCGACGTGGCGCTGGGCCTGTGGACCCGCGCGCTGATCTTCCTGAAGCGGGCCGGCACGATCATCCTCGCGTCGAACGTGATCCTGTGGGTGCTCGCCTCTTACCCGGTCGCGCCTGCGGGCCGGCTCCAGACCGAATATTCGATCGCGGGCCGCATCGCGTCCGCCATCGAGGTCGTGGTCAAGCCGATAGGGTTCAACCACCATATCGCGCTGGCCCTGCCGCCCGCCATGGCGGCACGCGAGGTCGCCGTCTCGGCGCTCGCCACCACCTATGCGATCGACGCGGGCGACGACACCGACAAGGCGAGCGAGGAGGTCGGCCCCAAGCTCGCGAAGGACTGGTCGCTGCCGACCGCGCTCGCCTTCCTGATGTGGTTCGTGTTCGCGCCGCAATGCTTATCCACAATCGCGGTCACCCGGAGGGAAACGAACGGGTGGAAATGGCCGGCGTTCATGGTTAGCTACCTCTTCGTACTGGCCTACATCGCGGCGGGGGCAACCTTCTGGATCGCGACCTGGGCCGGACTTTAGATTCGGAGAGATCACATGGCCGGCGTCAACAAAGTCATCCTCGTCGGCAATCTGGGTCAGGATCCGCAGTCGCGCAGCTTCCAGAACGGCGGCAGGTGGTGAACCTGCGCATCGCGACCAGCGAGACCTGGAAGGACCGCAACACCGGCGAGCGCAAGGAGCGCACCGAGTGGCATAGCGTCGCCATCTTCAACGAAGGCCTCGCCAACACGGCCGAGCGCTTTCTGAAGAAGGGCTCCAAGGTCTACATCGAAGGATCGCTGCAGACCCGGAAGTGGCAGGACCAGAACGGGCAGGAGCGCTACACGACCGAGATCGTACTGCAGGGCTTCAACGGCTCGATGGTGATGCTCGACGGCCCCGGCGGCGGACAGGGTGGCGGCGGCGGCGGTCGCTCGGGCGGCGACGAATGGGGCCAGGGCGGCGGTGATTTCGGCGGCGGTTCCAGCTTCGGCGGTGGATCGCGCTCGGGCGGCGGCGGTTTAGGCGGCGGCAGCGGTGGCGGTGGTGCGTCGCGCCCCGGATCGGCCTTCGACAGCGATCTGGACGACGACGTCCCGTTCTGATCGGATCAGGCCGCCTTGCGTTGCGCGATCGCGAGATCGACGCGGCGCAGAACCTCCGCGATCGACGGCATCTCCTCACTGGCTGGCAGCGGGGCACCTTTCCGCATACGGCGGCCGATGAGGGTGAAGCTGTCGGTGCGGGCGGCCATCTGCGTCTCCATGATGCGATGACCGAATCGCTAGAGTCACATGGTTAACGGATTCCTGCGGCGCCCCACAAAGCTGTGGATAGTTTGTCCCGCGCGAATCAGGTCGCCGGGTAGCGGAGCCGCCCGAGGAAGCGCGACACGCTGAACCGCCGGTCCGGATGCGGGGTGAGCTGCGCCTTCACCTTCTCGAAGCGCATCACGTCGCCGATGCGGCGATCGAGGAAGGCCCTGGTCTCCGCCTCGCCCTCGCTCTCGTCGTCGAGCCACGCCAGCAGGGTCGAGGCGTAGAGCGCCGAGAGCGTCAGCCGCTTGGTATAATGGTTGAAGTCCGTCGCGGTGTCGCCCGCGATGCGCCACAGCGCGTCCGCCGTCCGCCAGCCGAGCTTGGCGGCGGTCGGCAGGTTGCGCGGCTGGGCCAGAATGGCGAGCGCGCTGCGCACCGCCTGCTTGTGCGGCCGCACCAGATCGAGCCGCGCCAGCACCAGGCTCCCGATGCGCGCGCGGATCTTCATCGCGGCGATCCGCTCCGGCGGGAAGGCTGCGAGCAGACGGGTGTCGAGGCTGGCATACCAGGCATCGATCATGCCGACCGCGCCATCGGGAAAGGCCAGCTTCGCGTGCGCCGGATCGAGTTTCAGCGCCTCCGCCGCCATGGTGAGCGCCACATCGCTCCACCCGTCGAAGACGGCATGCGCGGGGATCTCGGCACCGAGCGCGAGGCGCATCTCGTCGAGGGTGGGATCGGCGGGGAGTGGAATGGCGACCATGCTCTCTCCCTTAGTCTCGCCCGCGGATCAGCACCAGCGCGGCGGCAAGCGCCAGTGCGCCGGCGAAGTCCGGCCCGGTCATCCGCTCGCCATAGGCTGCGAAGCCGACTGCGGCGGCAACCAGCGGCTGCGTGAGCAACACCACACCCACCACCACCGGCGACAGGCGGCCGATCGCGTAGACCACCAGCCCCTGCCCGATCACCTGGCTGCCGATCGCGAGACACAGCAGTGGCGTCCAGTCGTGCGGCACGACTGTTCCCTCCAGCCCCTGCGCGACGGGCAGCAGGCAGGCGGCGCCGACCACCGTCGCCAGCGCCAGTGTCGGCCACGTCTCCAGCCGGAGCCGCGCGCGCTCGATCGCGATCATGTAGACGACGTAGGCGAGGCCCGCGCCGATCGAGAGCAGGTCGCCCACCAGATGCTCGCGCGACAGTTCGTAGGATCGGCCGAGCAGCAGCGCGATCCCCGCCGCCGCGAGCAGCAGCGCCGCCGATTGCCGCCCCGACGGCAGGCGCCGCGCGACGATGAAGCCGTAGGCGGCGAAGAAGAAGCTGGAGACGTTGCCGAACAGCGTCGAGTTGGCGAGCTTGGTGCGCAGGATGCCTTCGTGCCAGAGCGCGAGATCGAGCGCGAAGAAGAAGCCGGCGATCGCGATCAGCGCCCACAGCCCCGCCGTCGGTCGCCCGATCCGCTGCTTCGACAGGCGCGCGATCAGGAAGAGGAAGGGGATGGCCAGCGCCATCCGCCAGAAGCCCGATGCGATCGGCCCGACATCCGCCTCCCGCACGAACCACGGCCCGATCGCCAGCGCCGTGCTGCCGGTGAGCAGCGCCGCGAAGGCCAGCATGTCCGGCCGCGCCGGGGCAAGCTTCGGTGCGCCGGGAGGAAGAATCTCTTCCTCGAAGATCGGCGGTGGGGTGGCTGGACGATCGGACATCGCGCCCCATATACCCAGCCTCCACGGCTTGTCCCGTTGCAAAGGGAGACGCATTGATGCCGACGCTCTTCGATCCCATCCAGCTTGGCGCGATCACCGCGCCCAACCGTATCTTCATGGCGCCGCTGACCCGTGCGCGGGCGACGCGCGAGCATGTCCCGACCGCGCTGCAGGCGGACTATTACGCGCAGCGCGCCGGCGCCGGCCTGATCATCTCGGAAGCGACCGGAATCAGCCGCGAAGGCCTCGGCTGGCCCTTCGCGCCAGGCCTGTGGACGCCCGAGCAGACCGAGGCGTGGAAGCCCGTGACCGAAGCCGTCCACAAGGCCGGCGGGCGGATCGTCGCCCAGCTCTGGCACATGGGCCGCATCGTCCATTCGAGTTTCCTCGGCGGAGCGCAGCCCGTCTCCGCCTCGGCGACGACTGCGCCGGGGCAGGCGCATACCTATGACGGCAAGCAGCCGTATGACGAGGCGCGACCGCTGGCGCTGGCCGAGATCCCGCGCCTGCTCGACGATTACCGCACCGCCGCCGCCAACGCGATCGAGGCGGGTTTCGACGGCGTGCAGCTCCATGCCGCCAATGGCTATCTGATCGACCAGTTCCTGCGCGACAATTCCAACTTCCGCGGTGATGCCTATGGCGGATCGATCGAGAACCGCATACGCCTGCTCGACGAGGTGACGCGCGCGATCGTCGATGTCGTCGGCGCGGACCGCACCGGCGTGCGGCTCTCCCCCAACGGCGACGTGCAGGGCGCCAACGACAGCAACCCGCAGGCGCTGTTCACCGCCGCCGCCGCCGCGCTCTCCGAGATCGGCATCGCCTTCCTCGAGATGCGCGAGCCGCAGGGCGACAGCAGCTTCCGCCCCAACGAGGTGCCCCCGATCGCGCCCGCCATCCGCGAGGTGTTCGACGGCGTGCTGGTGCTCAATTCGGATTTCACGCCCGAAAGCGCCGCCCAGACGGTGGAAAGCGGGCTGGCCGACGCCATCGCCTTCGGCCGGCCGTTCATCGCCAATCCGGACCTGCCGGCGCGCATCGCCCACGACCTGCCGCTGGCGAAGCCGGACGTCGCGACCTTCTATTCGCAGGGGCCTGAGGGCTACACCGACTATCCGGTGGCCGAGACCGAGGCAGCCTGACCTTACGGCCTTCTCCCGCCCATGCGGGAGAAGGCCGGATTACCGCGCGATGCCCGCCGCCGCCAGCACCGCCAGCGTCATCAGGTCGCCGGCGGTCGAGGTCATCGACGCGATCTGCACCGAATGGGCCATGTTGATGAGCATCGGCCCGATCATCCGCTCGCCGCCCAGCTCGCGCAGCAG
The DNA here is from genome assembly GCA_000333335.1 of Sphingomonas-like bacterium B12. Lineage (GTDB taxonomy): Bacteria > Pseudomonadota > Alphaproteobacteria > Sphingomonadales > Sphingomonadaceae > Solisphingomonas. The sequence goes on from BACX01000390.1 coordinate 15,145, forward strand.
CTTGGCGGAGATGTTGGCGGATTGCAGGCCCGGCATCACCAGCACATTGGCCGGGCCGGACAGGCGGCTGAACGGATAATGCTTCTTGAGCGCGGGGTTGAGCGCCACGTCCGGCGCCATCTCGCCCTCATATTCGAACTCGACACCGCGCTTGTCCAGTTCGGCCACCGTGCCCCGGATATTGTCCAGCCACTTGCCCGGCGGGTTGCCGAAGGTGGAATAGGACAGGAAGGCCACGCGCGGCTCCTGCCCCATGCGCTTGGCGACGGCGGCGGTCTGCTCGGCGATGTCGGCGAGTTGCTCGGCGGTCGGGCGCTCGTGACC
>BACX01000389.1 GCA_000333335.1 Sphingomonas-like bacterium B12
GATCATCCGCATCCCCGCCGAGGCGGGCTATGCCGAAACCCGGCATTTCTACCCCCGCGCGGGCTGATCTCAGCCGGCACGCTCCTCGTTGCGGCCGACGCCGGCAAGCTCCTCGGCATAGCCCTTTTTCCGCTCCACCTCCATCTGGCGGAGGATCTGGATGCGCTGTGCCTGCGGGCTGCCCGCGCCGTGGAGCGATTCGGTGAGGTAGCCGACCGCGTTGCGGCCGAGCGTCATGTTCTCGATCAGCCGCAGCATCCGCTGGCGATGCTCGACCGGCACGTTGGCGCGGCCCTGGAAATATTTGCGCAGGATCGGACCTGCGACGTCATGCTCGAAATCCGCCTCGCTCGGCAGCGTCACCATCAGGCCGCCGGCGAGATCCTGCGCCAGCCGGCTGATCTCGTAGGGAAAGCGGGTGACGTTGTGCTTGCACACGTTCGCCAGCATCCCGTCGTTCATGTAGATGCCCGATTCCAGCGGCTTGGCCTCGTGCGCGGAGGCGATCGCGGAGGAGAAGATCGTCTCGTTGAGGTGCGTCATCTCGACGAGCTTGTCCTTCACGTGGCTCGCCTGGTCCGCGCCGTTATATTCCGCGATCGCCGCCGCCGCGCCGACCATCACGTCGCCCAGCCCGGTTTTGCAGACGTAGGAAGCGCGGTGATAGCTGGTGAAGCGCGCCACCATCTCCTGCGCAAACGCGTGCTCGCCATCCATCAGGACATGCTCCCAGGGGATGAACACATCGTCGAACACGACGAGCGTCTCCTGCCCGCCGAAGCGCGCATTGCCCTTGTCGATCTCGCCCTTCTCCAACGCGCGTGTGTCGCAGGACTGGCGGCCATATATGTAGGTCAGCCCCTCGGCATCGCCCGGCACCATGCCGACCACGGCATAGTCACGGTCGGCGGGGCCGAGGTTCATGGTCGGCATCACGCAGATCCAGTGCGAGTTCAGCCCACCGGTCATGTGCGCCTTGGCGCCGCGCACGTAGAGACCTTTCTCGGTGCGCTTGGTCACGTGCATGAACAGGTCGGGATCAGCCTGCTCGCTCGGCCGCTTCGAACGGTCGCCCTTGGGATCGGTCATCCCGGCGCCGACGATGATGTTGTTGGCCTGCGCCTGCTTCATGAAGTCGAGGTAGCGCTGGTGGTAGGGGGTGCCGTGCTTCCGGTCGATATCGTAGGTGATCGAGTGGAGCACGCTGATCGTGTCCAGCCCAGCGCAGCGCTGGAAGCAGGTGCCGGTGCGCTGGCCCATGCGACGCTGCATCCGGTTCTTCATCACCAGATCCTGCGGGCTGCCGACGATATGGAGGAAGCGGTTGACCGGCGCGTCGATCAGTTCGGAGTGCGCGGTGGCCAGTTCCGGATCCTCTACCGCGAGATCGTAGGTGTCGGCGAGCGCGTTGATCGACGGGCGGATGATCGGATGGTCGACCGGCTCGTCCACCTTCTCCCCGAACAGATAGACGGTGACGGCGCGCCCGCGCAGCGACTCGATATAGCTCTTGCCGTCAGTGACGGGCCGGAAGCGTCCCCAGCGTTCGGCGGCGGTCTCCTCGCGACGATCCGGGGTGGTGGCGTTCACGCGGTTTCCCTCCAACAGGACATTGAGGAGGGCAAAGCATATCCGGCGGCCGCCGCTCTACTATGGCTTGGGGGAGGTTCGGCGATCGCGGCTGGACAGGAGGGGCGGAGCGCTGGCAGCCTCGTCCGCGACAAACCAACGAGAGGACGCGCCATGGGAAAGCTCAGCTACAGTACGGTCGGATCGAACAAGCTGGAGGAGGCCAAGGTCTTCTACGACGGCCTGCTCGCGCTGGTCGGCATGACGCCGCGCTACGAGCATCCTTCGGGCGGGCGCTTCTACGCTGGCAACAAGAGCTATTTCGCGGTGCTCGGCCCCTATGACAAGAAGTACGCCTGCATCGGCAACGGCACGATGGCGGGCTTCGGCTTCGATACGCGCGAGGAGGTCGATGCCTTCCATGCCAAGGCGCTGGAACTCGGCGGCACCGACGAGGGCGCGCCGGGCGAGCGCGGGCCGGGCGCCTATTTCGCGTACTTCCGCGATCTCGACGGCAACAAATTGTGCGGCTTCAAATGGGGTTGAGCCTCTAGCCGCCCGGCTGCGCGTCGATCACCGCCAGCGCGCGGCCGAGATAGATGCGGTCGAGCTTGCCCTTCTCCTCGGCATTACCGGCGTTGGCGCTGCCCGCCAGCGCGCGCTGGGCGATGCCGTGGAAGATGCCGGCGTTGCGGAACAGCGCCAGCACGAGGTGGAAGGGCGTGAGCCGCCGGTCGTGCCCTGCATGTTCGTAGTAGAAACCGAAGAACTCCTCGGCGGTCGGGATGCCTTCGGCGTCGAGGTCGATCCCCATGATGCCGCCATATTCGTCGAGCGTCGTCATCCACAGGAAGGCCCAGACATGGGCGAGATCGACCAGCGGATCGCCGACCGTGCACAGCTCCCAGTCGAACACGCCGGCCAGCGCCGGCCGATCGGCGCTGAAGATCACGTTGGTGAACTTGTAGTCGCCGTGGACGATCGTGCTGAGCTCGTCCTCCGGCAGATGCGCGCGCAGCCAGCCGATCACGCGCGCGACATCCGGGTCGCTTTCGGCAAGCTCTTCCCACTGGCGCGCCCACAGGTTGATCTGGCGGACGAGGAAACGCTCGGGCCGGCGGAATCCGCCTAGCCCGACGGCATCGACATCCACGGCATGGAGCGCCGCCAGCACCCGCGCCAGCTCGCGATAATAAGCGCGGCGCCCGTCCTTCGGCACCTCGGGCAGCGCGGCGTCCTGGAAGACATGCCCGTCGAGCCGGCCCATCAGGTAGAAGGGCGTGCCGACCACATCGGGGCGCCTCGTGATAGAGGATCGGCTCTGGCACAGGCACCGGCGTGGGGTGCAGCGCCCTCAATGATGCGATATTCGCGGCCGACATCGTGCGCGCCGCGCGGGTGCTCGCCGTGCGGGCGCTTGCGCAGGACCATGCGCCGATCCCCGAGATCGACGAAATAGGTCGGGTTGGACTGGCCGCCGCCGATCCTCTCGATCGCCGGCTCTCCGCCACCATCGGGCAGAGCGGAGGCGAGAAAGGCGCGGAGCGTCGCGGGATCGAAGTCGATCTCGGCGCGGGCGGGGGCATTGGTCGTCATGATCCCATGCTCGGGCGAAGGCGGCCAGGCATCAAGCTGTCCTTTTCGCCCGGCGCGTCCTGCCATCGCCAATCGCATAAGGCGGCAACGTAGGAGAGGATGGCCGAATGACTGGTTCGCTCGGGCGCGTCGCGGGCAAGACAGCGTTGATCACCGGCGGCGCGCAGGGCCTCGGCGCGGCGACGGCACACATGCTGGCGCGGCACGGCGCGAAGGTGGCGATCGCCGACATCAACCGTGCCGGCGCCGAGGCGGTCGCGGCGGAGATCGATGCCGCCTGCGGGACGGGCACCGCCTTCGCTTTCACACTCGACGTCACCATGCCCGATCAGTGGAGCGCGGTGGTCGCCGATGCGGCGCGGGCGATGGGCGGCCTTTCGGTGCTGGTCAATAATGCCGGCGTCGCGCCGATCGGCACGGTGGAGGATATCGACCTCGCGGTCTGGCAGCGCACGATGGCAATCAACGTCGACGGCACGCTCCACGGCACCCGCGCCGCGCTGGGGCTGATGCGCGAGAGCCAGCCGGGATCGATCGTCAACATCTCCTCGATCGCCGGGCTGATCGCGAGCCATGCCTTCTCCGCCTACAACACGTCCAAGGCGGCGGTGTGGATGCTCACCAAGTCGATCGCGCTCCACTGCGCGAAGCAGGGGTGGGACATTCGCTGCAACTCCGTCCACCCGACCTTCGCCGACACGCCTTTGCTCGAAGGGCTGACCGGCGGCACCAAGGCGGAGCGCGACGCCAAGCTCGCCCGGCAGGTGCCGCTCGGCCGCATCGCGACGCCCGACGACATCGCTTACGCCGTCCTCTACCTCGCGTCGGACGAGAGCCGGATGATGACCGGATCGGAACTCAAGCTCGACGGCGGCATATCGGCGATGTGAGCGGCGCTCAGGCGGCGAGGCCCCGCGCGCCACGCACCAGCCGGCCGGGCAGCGCGCCGGATGGCTCGCCCCCGCGATAGGTGACGGCGCCCGACACGATCGTGACGTCGTATCCGTCCGCCCCCTGCCGCAGCCGCTTGCCGCCCGCCGGCAGATCGCGCGCCACGCTCGGGCGGTGGAGGTGCAGCCGGGCGAGATCGATCACGTTGAGATCGGCCTTGGCGCCGATCACGATCCGTCCGCGATCGCCCAGCCCCACCGCATCCGCCGGCCGGCTGGTCAGCGCCGCGATCGCATCGGGCAGCGCGATCCGCTGCGCCTCGTCGGCATCGCGCGCCCAGCGTTCGAGGAAGAAGGTCGGGAAGCTCGCGTCGCAGATGATGCCGTAATGCGCGCCGCCGTCCGCCAGCCCGACGATCGTGTCCGGATGGCCCAGCATGGTGCGCACCGCGTCGAGATTGCCATCGCGATAATTGGCGCCCGGCTGATAGAGGATCGCGCGGCCCTCATCCTCCAGCAGCAGGTCGTAGGCGACATCCTCGGGCGTGCGGCCGAGCGCTTTGGCCCGGTTGTCGATGCGGTCGGCGAGGTCCGGCTCGTAATCCGGATCGCGCCCCATCGGATAGGCGAAACGGAAGGCGGTGACGGTCTTCACCAGCACCGGATTGCTGTGCTCGGGCCGTTCCGACAGCAATGTCGCGCGCAGCGACGGATCGCGCAGCGCCGCGACCTTCTCCGCCAGCGGCAGATCGGCGAGCGGCTGGAAGCCCGGGTGGAAGACGAAGGGGTGGAAGCTCAGGTCCAGCCCGTAGAGCATGCCGACAGGGCGCGGCGCCACCTGCGCGCGGATCGTCAGGCCCTCGGCATTGGCGGCGGTCAGCGAGTCCAGATAGGTGCGCCACTGGCCGGGATCGCCCGTTGGCATCTGGAGCAGCGAATAGGAGAGCGGCCGGCGCGATTCCTCGGCCACGCGGCGCATCAGCCGGAACTCGTCCCCAGCGGGCGCGGTGATGTGCGGGATGAGCTGGAACACGCCCGCATCAGCATCGCGCAGGCCGTGCGCCAGCGCGACCAGCTCGTCCTCCTCCGAATGGAGGCTGGGCGCGAGATCGCCGGCGCGGGTGCGGTGCATCAGGTTGCGCGAGGTGGTGACGCCGAGCGCGCCGGCGCGGATCGCCTCG
>BACX01000388.1 GCA_000333335.1 Sphingomonas-like bacterium B12
GATATGGGCAGCGTCGGCAGTTTCGCGGTCGAGGACGGCATCGCGATCATCACCATCGATTCGCCGCCGGTGAACGCGCTGGGTTTCGCCGTCCGCCAGACGCTGGACGAGAGTTTCCGCCGCGCCGCGTCCGACGATGCGGTGAAGGCGATCGTGCTGATCTGCGCGGGGCGCACCTTCTTCGCCGGCGCCGACATCTCCGAATTCGGCAAGCCCAAGCAGGAGCCGGACCTGCTCGCGGTGCTCGACACGATCGAGAGCGGCGCCAAGCCGGTGGTCGCCGCGATCCACGGCACCGCGCTCGGCGGCGGATACGAGCTGGCGCTGGTCTGCCACTACCGGATCGCGGTGCCGTCCGCGAAGGTCGGCCTGCCGGAGGTGCATCTCGGCCTGCTGCCGGGTGCGGGCGGCACGCAGCGCCTGCCCCGCATCGTCGGCGCCGCCGCCGCGCTCGACATCATGGTGAGCGGCACGCCGGTGCCGGCGAAGACGGCGCTCGCGCTCGGCATGATCGACGCGCCCGCCGAGGAAGGGCGGCTGCGCGAGGACGCCATCGCCTTCGCGCACAAGGTTCTCGCCGACGGCCAGCCACTCAGGCGAGTGCGCGACCGGCAGGACAAGGTCGATCCGGACAAGGGCGACACCGCACTCTTCGACGATTTTCGCCGCAAGAATGCCCGCGTCATGCGCGGCTTCAAGGCGCCGGCGAGCATCGTCCAGGCGATCGAGGCGGCGGTGGAGCTACCGTTCGATCAGGGCATGGCGCGCGAGCGGGCGCTGTTCCACGAACTCCACGATTCTACCGAATCCGCTGCCCAGCGCAGCACTTTCTTCGCCGAGCGGCAGACCGTCCGCATCCCCGACGTCCCCGCCTCCACCGAAACCATCCCGATCCGCACGGTCGGCGTGATCGGCGCGGGCACGATGGGCGGCGGCATCGCGATGAACTTCCTCAACGCCGGCCTGCCGGTGACGCTGGTCGAGACGAGCCAGGAAGCGCTCGATCGCGGCATCGGCGTGATCCGGCGCAATTACGAGAACACCGCCAGGAAGGGCCGCATCACGCAGGAGCGGGTCGAGCAGCGGATGGCGCTGATCACGCCTGCTCTGGGGCTGGAGGCGCTGGCGCAGGTCGATCTCGTCATCGAGGCGGTGTTCGAGCAGCTGGCGATCAAGAAGGAGGTGTTCGCCAAGCTCGACCGCATCGCCAGGCCCGGTGCCATCCTGGCCTCCAACACATCCTATCTCGATCTCGACCAGATCGCGGCCGCGACCAGCCGACCCGAATGGGTGATCGGCATGCACTTCTTCTCGCCCGCCAACGTGATGCGACTGCTGGAGGTAGTACGCGGCGAGAAGACCTCGAACGAGGTGATCGCCACCGCGATGGGCCTCGCCAAAACGATCGCCAAGGTGCCGGTGCTGAGCCGCGTCTGCCACGGCTTCATCGCCAACCGGGTGATGACGCGGCGCGGCGAGCAGGCCAACGCCATCGTCCTCGAAGGACCGACCCCGCAGGAGATCGACAAGGCGATCACCGATTACGGCTTCGCGATGGGGCCGTTCCAGATGATGGACCTGGTCGGCCTCGACGTGATCGGGCGCGACGATACAGAGCGCAGCGTGCGCGGCGATCTGGTGAAGCTGGATCGGCTCGGCCAGAAGAAGAATGGCGGCTATTACGATTATGACGAGGCGCGAAAGGCCACCCCCTCGCCGGTCGCCGCCTCGATCATCGCCGATTTCGCGCAGTCGAAGGGTGTCGCCAATAGCGGCCCGCAATCCGCCGAGGAAATCGTTGCGCGCCTGCTCTACCCGGTGGTGAACGAGGGCGCGAAGGTGCTGGAGGAAGGCATCGCGATCCGCGCGACCGACATCGATGTGGCCTGCATCCTGGGCTACAACTGGCCGGTCTACACCGGTGGCCCGATGTTCTGGGCGGACACGGTGGGTCTGCCGAAGATCGTCGCCAAGCTGGAAGAACTGGAGGCGCGCCACGGCGACGCCTTCCGCCCCGCGAAGCTGCTGAAGGAGAAGGCCGCGTCCGGCGGGAGCTTCACCCGCGAATGAGCGAGGGCACCGCCCCGCCGCCGGTGCCGCGGCTCGCCGCCACCCTGCTGGTCGTGCGCGACGATCCGTTCGAGGTGCTGATGGTCCGCCGCAACGATCGCGGGCAGTTCGCCTCCGCTCTGGTCTTCCCCGGTGGCGTGGTCGAGCCGCAGGACCGGGACGAGGCGTGGCTCGCCCATGTCGACGGCGCCGAGGGACTGGATGCCGACGAGCGCGCGCTGCGCATCGCCGCGATCCGCGAGACGTTCGAGGAGACAGCGGTACTGGTTGCGGAGGATTGCCCACCGCTCGGCGACGTCACCGGCCTGCCCTTCATCGAGATCGTGCGCGCGCATGGGCTGCGCTTGAAGCTCGACGGCATCGTGCCCTTCGCGCACTGGGTGACGCCCGAGCGGGCGCCCAAGCGCTTCGATACCCATTTCTATGTCGTGCGAGCCGTCGGCGACGGCACGGCGGTCTGCGACGGGGCGGAGACGGTCGCGCTGGAATGGGCCTCCCCCGCCGCGATCATCGAGCGTGCGCAGGCCGGCGAGCGCTCCATCCTCTTCCCGACGCTTTCAACCTGCGCCGTCTGGCGGAGAGCAACGACACGCCACCGCGCTGGGAGCCGCCGCG
>BACX01000387.1 GCA_000333335.1 Sphingomonas-like bacterium B12
CGCCAGCAAAGCGCCCTCCTGCGCCGCCCGTTCCGCCGTCAGGTTCTGGCTCCAGGCCAGCACCCGCATGCCGAACGCCTGTGCCACCTTGGCCATTTGGCCGCCGATCTTGCCCAACCCCAGCAGCCCCAGCGTCTTGCCCTGCAGGGTGACGCCGAGATCCCGTTGCCACGGACCGTTGTTTTGCAGCCCGACGCTTTCCGGCACGATATGCTTCGCCAACCCGAGCAGCAGCGCCCAGGTCAGCTCCATCGGCGCCGCCGATCCGCTGCTGGTGCCGCATACCACCACGCCGCGCTCGGCGGCGGCGGCCAAATCGATAGACGCGTTGCGCATGCCGGAGGTGATCAGCAGCTTCAGCTTCGGTAGCCGCGCCAGCAGCGAGGCAGTC
>BACX01000386.1 GCA_000333335.1 Sphingomonas-like bacterium B12
ACTTGCAGCATGAGGTCATTCCGATGCTGCGCTCCCGCGAGCACATGCCCGCCTCGCCTTTGCCCCGCGCCTATCAGTGGGCGGACGGATCGCCCTATGTGAACCATGTCCAGCTGGTCCGCAGCGCGCGCGGTGTCGAGCTGCCCGAGAGCTTCTGGACCGATCCGCTGATGTATCAGGGCGGCTCCGACGGCTTCATCGCCCCGCGCGATCCGATCCCGCTGCCCGACGAAGCCTGGGGTTGCGACATGGAGGGCGAAGTCGCCGTCATCGTCGGTGACGTACCGCAGGGCGCCAGCCGCGAAGAGGCGCTGGCGGCGATCCGGCTGGTCTGCCTCGTCAACGACGTGTCGCTGCGCAACCTCATCCCGGCCGAACTCGCCAAGGGTTTCGGCTTCTTTCAGTCCAAGCCCGCCTCGGCGCTGTCGCCCGTCACGGTGACGCCCGACGCGCTGGGCGAGGCCTGGAAGGACGGCAAGCTCCATTTGCCGCTGCTGGTCCACCTCAATGGCGAGGAATTCGGCAAGGCGGACGCCGGCGTCGACATGACCTTCGACTTTGGCACGCTGGTGGCGCACGCCGCCAAGACCCGCGCGCTTTCCGCGGGCACGATCATCGGATCGGGCACCGTCTCCAATCGCGATGCGGATGGCGGCCCCGGCAAGCCGGTGAAGGACGGTGGCTTCGGCTACAGCTGTATCGCTGAAGTCCGGATGATCGAGACGATCCGCGACGGCCAGCCCTCCACGCCCTTTCTGAAGGCGGGCGACGTCGTGCGCATCGAGATGAAGGATGCGCACGGCCGCTCGATCTTCGGCGCGATCGAGCAGGAAGTAGGCGCATGATCGCGAAGCTGACCGAGGCCGAGCGGGCGGAGTTGCTGCCGACGCTTGCGGGCTGGAAGGACGATGCCGCCCGCGACGGCATCGCCAAGCGCTTCACATTCGACGATTTCGTCGGCGCCTTCGGCTTCATGGCGCGCGTGGCGCTGCTCGCCGAGAAGGCGGACCATCATCCGGAATGGTCCAACGTCTACAACAAGGTGGACATCCTGCTGACCACGCACGATGCCGATGGCCTCTCGATGCGCGACATCGAACTAGCGCGCGCGATCGAGGAACTGGCCTAGAAGGCCGCCTGCAGACGCTGCATCAGCCCCTGCGCGGGGCTGAACGGCACCGGCGGACGCGCCATGTCGCGATCCATCCGGGCGACGCGGGCGTAGAGGTCGCTGGTCGCGGCGATGATCTGGCGGGCGGTCTCCGGCAGCGCGGCGACCGTCTCCGGATCATGACCCTGTGCACGGCCGAGCCGACGCTCGGGCGCCGAGGCCTGCGCCTCGCTGATCTCGCCCGCATCCACCGCGCGACGGGTCAGCAGCCAGGCGATGACATGCATCAGTCGCGTCGTCACCCGCAGCGATTCGCAGGAAAAGCCGACGCGGTGGAGCGGCGGGAGCGCGTCGCGCTCCTCGCGCCCGTTGAGATCGAAATAGCTGCGAGCCTCGTCGGCAAGGAGCATGGCCTCGACATACAGGGCATCGACCAGCTTGCGGTTCAGTACGAGGGGGGCGGTGATCATGGCCCGACGTTGCCACGCGCCGCAGCGCAGCTGAACGGTGTCGTGCGCGTCACCGTCCCATCCCTGAACAGCCCTTGAAAGCGGATCGGCCTCCCCCATCTGAAATGGGTCGATGCGTCGCCCATTCGGGGGCGCGGAAGACGGGTCCGGCGGGTTGCCCGCGGGCCTTCCACCAACGGTCGTTCGCTTTGAAAGGAAAGACCCATGCGTACCCTGGATTTCGCGCCCTTGCTGCGCTCGTCCATCGGCTTCGAGAATCTCAACCGGCTCGTCGATTTCGCCACCCGTGGCGAGGGCGACGCCTACCCCCCCTACAATATCGAGAAGCTCGCCGAGGACGCCTACCGCATCTCCATGGCCGTCGCCGGCTTCAGCCGTGACGAGTTGGAACTCACCGTGCAGGACAACGTGCTGATCGTGGTCGGCAAGGCCGAGCAGAAGGCCGATGAGGCCGAGCGCCAGTTCCTCCATCGCGGAATCGCCAAGCGCGGGTTCGAGCGCCGCTTCCAGCTGGCCGACACCATCAAGGTGACCGGCGCGGGCTATGCCGACGGCCTGCTCAACATCGAACTGAAGCGCGAAGTGCCCGAGCACAAGAAGCCCCGCCGCATCGCCATTGACGGAACCGCCGTCGACGCTGAGGCGCAGGTGCTCGCCGCCGCGTAATCCGCGTACGGCTGCGAAACGGTCGGGAGGCCGGTCCGGTTCGTCGGGCCGGCCTTTTTCGTATCAGGCGATGATGTCGGGGATCAGCTGGTCGCCCAGCATCGCGATCTCGTCCTTGATCGCGAGCTTGCGGCGCTTGAGGCGGGCGACCTGAAGCTGGTCGGTCTGCGGCATGGAGGCCAGCGCGACGATCGCCGCGTCGAGATCGCGGTGCTCGGTGCGCAGATGCGCGAGCCTGCGGCCGATGTCATCGGCGTCCATGCCAGCCTGTTTCCCTGCCCGTCGAGGGTCGGAACGACCCGTCGGTGTCAGCCTTCGATGCCCCGCGACGGCGAGCGGCGCAAGTCCCGATTCGAAACCGTCATCGCCATGAAAACGGATTGTCGCATTTCATGGGACGGCCGATCGTTTTCGCGGTTTGTTCACGCGACAAGGCGGCCGAATCATGATCTACTGGAATGTGCTGACCAAACCAAGGAGGACCTATCCTATGGACAATCATTCCAGCGCTTTGGTTGCTCGTCACGCGGGTCTCGACGCCCGCATCGCCGACGAGACGCGCCGGCCCTCGCCGGATCTGATCGTCATCGCCAGCCTCAAGAAACAGAAGCTGAGGATCAAGGAAGCCCTGGCGAGGCTCTAAGCCCATCGCGGTCCGCTCGCGCCGTGACGGCGCAGCGGGCCGCCACCTCCATCGGCGGATCAACCGCGCGTGTCGGGCTTCAATCCGGGTCGACGATAATTCTGGGCGGTCGGGCGGAACAGATCGTCCGGCTTGCCCGATTTGGTCTTGCGGGCGCGCGCCTTGTCGATCGGATGGTCGAAGGCGACGCCGATGCGCCCGGCCTCCGCCCATGCGACCGATCCGGCAACTTCGCCCACACCGTCCAGCGAGATTTCGAGGCGCATACCGGGGCGGTAATCGTCCGACGCGTCCGCCATCAGGCCACCTGCGGAAACGTTGCGGACCCGCACCGAAACACCCTCGCCGGCCTGCCCCTCGGGCTTGATGCGCGCGAGCACGAACAGACTGTCGCGCGGATCGCGACGCTGCGAATCCGCGCCCCCTTCGGACGAATGGCTACCGATCGGAGTTTCTTCCACTTGTACGTCCCAGTTCCGCGATGTTGTACGCCGAAGCCCCCGGTTCCCCGAACGCTTACATTAGCCGCGCAACGGTCGCCAAAGCCTTAATCGTCGCGCGAGATCTTCTCGTTACGCTCGTGCCGTTCCTGCGCCTCGACCGTCATGGTCGCGATCGGCCGGGCCTCGAGCCGGGCCAGCGAGATCGGCTCGCCGGTCACCTCGCAATAGCCATACTCGCCTTCCTCGATCCGGCGGAGCGCCGCGTCGATCTTGGAAATCAGTTTGCGCTGGCGATCGCGGGTGCGCAGTTCGATCGACCAGTCGGTCTCGCTCGAAGCGCGGTCGGTGATATCCGGCTCACGCAGCGAGTCGGTCTGGAGCTGGGCCAGGGTTCCCTTGGCCTCTTCCAGAATGGAATCCTTCCATTGCAGCAGCTTGCGCCGAAAATACGCCTGCTGCCTCTGCCCCATGAAGGGCTCGTCCGCCGATGGTCGATAATCATCCGGAAGCGACGCCGCACCTGACGCCATTTCCCCACCCAGCGTGTCCACCGCCGTAGCCATGCAACTCTCCGCTCCACGATGGAGCCGCAACCAGGCCGCCGGACGCCTGCACCGCGATGCTCCTGTCCCCGGAGCGGGCCTATACTCGGCGGGTTAATGCCGCACAAGCGGCCCCGTCGCGCATATGTTCCCCAAAGAAACCGGAATGTTGCCCCCTGCTGCATCGCGGACACATGGCAGACACCGCCGCGGCACGATTTCGGTGGCACAAAACGGGACATATACGGGGTAAACCCGCGAAACCTTCTCTTTTCAACGGCGTCGGGACAAGCGAGAGAAGATGCCTGAGTTTGCGATTAACGGTTTCGCATTGGTTCGCGGTTAGTCGAAGCGACATCGCAGGTTCGGGTGTGGCAATAAGCGGGTGCAGGGAGCGCACCCCAGGATCGAGGGGCAAGGGACAAGGCGATGTCGGTACGGATGGCCATCGCGAAATTGTGCGCCTGCGCCTGCGGCGGCGCCGTCATCGGCGGCGGTGCCGTGCACTATGCGGAGCGCCCGCCCGTCCAGCGAGTCCTGACGAAGAAGGCGGCGGTTCACCGGCCGGTGGTTCGCCAGGTCGCGGTCCGCCAGGCGCGTCGCACGGTCACCACCACGACCACCTGCACGCCCGCCACGGTGAGCATCGCCCAGGCGGCGCCGGCACCCGTCCCGTTCGAAGCGCCGTCCTATGGCGGCGGCGCGGTTGCGCCCGCGATCATCGGCGGCGGCGGCTTCGGCGGCGGCGGTTTCTTCGGCGGCGGTTTCTGGGGTGGCGGCGGCGGCGGCTCGGGTGGCTGGTTCATCTCGTCCACCTCGTCGAGCTCGACCAGCGGCAGCGTGACGACCACCAGCGGCAGCGTCACCTCCTCTACCTCGAGCGGCGGCTCGTCGTCTTCGACGTCGTCCGGCGGTTCCTCCACTTCGACGTCGACCGGCGGCATCACCTCGACGACCACCACATCGTCCGGCGGCTCGTCCACCTCGACCTCTTCGAGCACCAGTTCGTCGTCGAGCACGAGTTCCTCGACCAGTTCGTCCACCTCGTCGAGCACCAGCACGAGCAGCGGCGGCGGTCACAACCCGCCTCCGCCTCCGCCCCCGCCGCCGCATCACGATGTGCCGGCCCCGCCTATGCTGTTCCTGTTCGGCGGCGCGGCTGCGGCTCTCGTCGCGCGGCGCAAGCTGGCGAAGGTCGCGACGGCGGCCTGAACCGGCCCGACCGATACAGAAAGGGCCGCGACGCACCAGCGTCGCGGCCCTTTTCGTTTTCAGCGAGGCGCTTTACTTGCCCGCACCACCAGCTGCGCCGGCCGGCTTGCTGGCACCGGCCGCTGCGCCGAGCTGCTGAGCCGTCATCGCGATCTTGAGGCCGCCATTGTCACCGGCCGCGAAGGCCGAGACCGGCAGACGCACCTTGGTGCCAGACGCGAGCTGCACGGTGGCGAACTCGCCATCCACCGCCGCAACGGTGCCCACCGATCCGCCCTGCATGTCGGCCACGGCAGCGCCCTGCGCGACGTTGGGCTTGGCGGTCGCAGCCGCCGTCTGAGCCGGGGCAGCCTGCGCCGCCGCAGCGTCGATCTGGTCCGCCGTCATCGCGATCACCGGGCCGTTCGGCCCCATCGCGAAGCTGGTCTTCGGCAGACGCACCTTGCTCTTGGTGGTTGCGAGCACCGCATAATCGCCGTCGATGCTGTCGATCGTGCCGACCGGACCGCCCGACGTGTCCACCACCTTTGCGCCGGCCGCGAGAGCCGTCGGCGCGGTGGAAGCCGGCGCGGTAGCAGCCGGCGCAGCCGCCGGCGCGGTCGCGGCGGCACCTGCCGCAGGCGGTGCGCTCGTCGGCGCCGCCTGTGCCAGCGCCACCGCCGGAATCAATGCGCTCGCCCCCACGAACAGCCCCGTCTTGATCAACTTCATGTGGAACCCTCCATACATGTTACGCTGGAACATAAATCAGAAACGCACGGGCACGCCGAAAGCGAAGCCCGGATAGATGAGTCGAACCGTTCGGACGGTGAAACGATCCGAGGCTTCAATCGAGGTTCACCAGCAGCTTCTCGATTTCACCAACGGGGTGCCCGGTGACATCCTTCGCGATCTCCCGCAACGTGCGCTTCTCCACCTCCTGATGCAGCGTCTTGCGCAATTGCCCCAGCGTCCGGGGCGGTGCGACGAGGATCAAATTCTCGAATTCGCCGGCCAGCGCGGCGCGGCTCAGCTCCTGCGCGGTCTCGGCAGCGAAGCGCTGCTCCTCGATGTCGTGCGCGTCGGCCGACGGGATCGCTCCGCCTCCCGTCACCGGGGACGAGGCCCGCCCCTGCGAGTCCGTCACCTGTTCGCCCGTCTTGGGATTGTTCTGCTCGACGGCGGACACTACCACGAGATTGGGCGCCATCGCCTCGCCCTCGTTGCGGAAGAACAGCCGCTTACGCCCATCCGTGACCAGAACCATCGCGTTGCGGGGGATACGCATACTTTTCTCCTTCGGCTGTTTCCCGACCAACGCGAGCGTGGCGAGACGGTTGCGAAAGCTGCGGGGCGCCGCCATAGCCTGCCCTCCATGCACGATATTCGCCTGATCCGGGACGACCCCGCCGCCTTCGACGCCGGCCTCGCCAAGCGCGGCGTCGCGCCGCAATCGGCCGATCTGCTCGCGCTCGACGAGCGGCGACGCCAGTTGCTGACCGATTTGCAGGTCGCACAGGCGAGCGCCAATGCGGCCGCCAAGGCGATCGGCGCGCTGATCGGCCAGGGCAAGAAGGACGAGGCCGAGGCGCAGAAGGCCGAGGTCGCGACGCTCAAGGCGTCGATGCCGAAGATCGAAGCGGAAGCGACGGAGGTCGGTGCCGCGCTGGACTCGCAGCTCGCCGGCCTCCCCAACCTTCCCTATGCCGAGGTGCCGGAAGGTGCCGACGAGGACGGGAACGTCGTGGTCAAGTCGTGGGGCGAGCCGGCGGCGTTCGATTTCGCCGCGAAGGAGCATGACGAGCTCGGCAAGGCGCTCGGCATGGATTTCGATGCGGCGGGCACGGTCTCGGGCGCGCGCTTCGTCTATCTGAAGGGCGGCCTCGCCCGGCTCAACCGCGCGCTCGGCCAATTCATGCTCGACATGCAGACCGGCACCCACGGCTATACCGAGGTCGTGCCGCCGGTGCTGGTGCGCGACGCGGCGATGTTCGGCACCGGTCAGCTCCCCAAATTCGCCGATGATCTGTTCCAGACCACCGATGGCCGCTGGCTGATCCCCACCGCCGAGGTGAGCCTGACCAACTATGTGCAGGGCCAGATCCTGGCGGAGACGGAGCTGCCGATCCGCTTCACCGCGCTGACCAACTGCTTCCGCGCCGAAGCCGGTGCGGCTGGCCGCGATACGCGCGGCATCATCCGCCAGCACCAGTTCGAGAAGGTCGAACTCGTCTCGATCGTCGCGCCGGAGCTATCCGAGGACGAGCATGAGCGGATGACGCGCGCCGCCGAGAGCGTGCTGGAGGCGCTGGCCCTGCCCTATCGCCGAATGTTGCTCTGCACCGGCGACATGGGCTTCACGGCGAAGCGCACCTTCGATCTGGAAGTGTGGCTGCCCGGCCAGCAGCGTTATCGCGAGATCAGCAGCTGCTCGACCTGCGGCGATTTCCAGGCGCGCCGCATGCACGCACGCTATCGTCCCGCCGGCGAGACCAAGGGCACGCGCTTCGTCCACACGCTGAACGGCTCGGGCCTCGCGGTCGGGCGCACGCTGGTGGCGGTGATGGAGAATTACCAGACGGCGGACGGCGCCATTCGCGTGCCTGACGCACTGCGACCTTACATGAATGGCATCGAAGCGATCGAGCCGGCCTGATGCGCATCCTGGTGACCAACGACGACGGCATCCACGCGCGCGGCCTGAAGGTCGCCGAGGCGATCGCCCGTACGCTGTCCGACGACGTGTGGGTGGTGGCCCCGATGGAGGAGCAGTCCGGCGCCGGCCACTCGCTCACGCTCACCCGCCCGCTGCGGCTGCGCAAGCATGACGAGCGCCGCTTCTCGGTCTCCGGCACGCCCACCGACACGGTGATGATGGCGCTGCTGGAGGTGATGGACGGCAAGCCCGACCTGATCCTCTCGGGCGTCAACCGGGGCGCCAATCTCGGCGAGGACGCGACCTATTCGGGCACGATCTCGGCGGCGATGGAGGGTGCGCTGGCCGGCGTCCGCTCGATCGCGCTGAGCCAGGTCTATGCGAAGGAAGGTGCGGGCGAGGACGTCCCCTTCGCCGCGGCCGAGGCGTGGGGTGAGCGCGCCATCCGCCCGCTGCTCGACACGCCGTTCGCACCGGGAATGTTGGCCAGCATCAACTTCCCCGCATTGTCGCCCGAGCAAGTCAAGGGCATCCGCGTCGTCGCGCAAGGGATGCGCGATTACGGCCGCGCCAAGATGATCAAGCACACCGATCCGCGCGGCTTCCCCTATTACTGGTTATCGTTCAACGGCGTCGTGGAGACCGGCGGCGACGACACGGATTTTGCCGCGATCCGTTCCGGATACGTTACGGTTACGCCGCTTCATCTTGATCTCACCTATCGTGATGCACTGGCGCAACTGGCGGCAAGCTATTGATCGGGAAGCGCTTATCGCGCTTGGCAGGGTTCACCATCAAGGTTAATGGACCCGCAGGGGATTAGTGCGGGGATTGGCATGGCGTCGCGTTTCGGGCGATGGATGATAGTATCGGCGTGCGTCGGCGTGGCCGGCTGCATTCCGCATGGCACGCCGCCCGCCGGTTATGGCGAGCCCGCCGCACCGCGCCCGCCAAAGCAGACCACCGGTACGCCGTATCCGGCCGATGACGCCATCCGCACCACCGAAATTCCGAGTTCGGTCAAGCAGCCGACTCCGTCATGGCTGGCCCGGCCGGTCGCGGCCGATGCGGTGACGATCGCCGATTCCACCTATGTGGTGAAGGACGGCGAGACAATCCGCTCGATCGGCAACAAGACCGGCGCGGGTTCGGAAGCCATCGCCAAGGCCAACGCCATCCCCGCCCCCTTCGTCGTGCGCACCGGCGAACGGCTGAAGATTCCGGGCGGTCGCTACCATCTCGTCCGTTCCGGGCAGAGCGGCATCGCCATCGCGCGCGCTTACGGCGTCGAATGGTCCCGCATCGCCGATCTGAACGACCTGCAGCCGCCCTATACGCTGCGCACCGGGCAGCGCCTGCTGTTGCCGAGCGACACCGAGGTCGCGCGCATGACGCCCGAGCAGCGCGCGCAGGCGTTCAGCCTGGATATAGACGATCTGGCGACGGGATCGGAGCCGGCGCTCAGCTCCAACGCCGCGCCCAAGGCGCCGACCGCGACGCCGAAGAAGCCACTGCCCAAGGACGAGGCGGTCGCGACGCCGAGCAACTTCACCGGCCGCTTCCAGTGGCCCTTGTCTGGAGCGATCATCGGCCGGTTCGGCCCGGCTGGAGACGGCCGCCGCAACGACGGCATCAACATCGCTGCCGAAAAGGGTGAGGAAATCCGCGCGGCTGCGGATGGCGTGGTGGCTTATGCGGGCTCCGCGATCGCCGTCTACGGCGGCCTGATTCTGATCAAGCATGGCGACGGTTGGATCACCGCCTACGGCCATGCCGAGCAGATCCTCGTCACGCGCGGCCAGACCGTCCATCGTGGCGATGTGATCGCCCGTGCCGGTGCGACCGGGTCGGTCAACAAGCCGCAACTCCATTTCGAGATCCGCAACAAGCGCACGCCGGTCGATCCGTTGCGCTACCTGCCGCCCACACAGAACTAGCCGGCACGGACGGGGGCGAAACAGTGCAGGCATACGCCATCATATCCGGCACCATGCTGGTCATCAGCCTGATTCTGTCGGGCGCGATGGCGATCGCGTGGCTGTCGCTCGGGCGGCAGGCCCATGCGTTGAGCTGGGCGATCGCCTACCTCTGCTACGGCGCCGAGATTCTCGCCCAGGTGCTGGAGGCGATCCGGCCGTCGCTCGCGAACATTCTCGGGCCTTTCGAGCTACTGTTCGTGCTGGCGCCGGCCGCCCTGGTGGCGATCGGGGCGCGCCAGCGTGCAGCCCTGTCGCCGCGCTACATGGTCTTCGCCGGCATGACGCTCGGCACGATGATCATCGGCGATCTTCCCTACTTTTTCCCCGGCCGGTTCGGCTGGACCTCGGCGACTTCGGGTCTGTTCACCATCGTCATGCTGCTGATCGCGGCATCCGCGATCATGCCGCGCACCCGCAAGGTCGAGCCGGCGGAATGGGCGGTGATCGGCGCGATCTCCGTCTTCGTCCTTTTCGAACTCCTCCTCGTCATCACCGATCTCGCCTCGCACGGCCCCGGCCACCGCGAAGGGCGCGAGCTGTTCGTCACGCTCTATCTGGTCGGCCTGACGCCGGTGTTCGTCGCCAACGGCATCGGCGCCATCCTGTTGCTCGCCTCCGACGTCGCCGCGCAATTGCGTGCGCTCGCCGCCAACGATCCGCTGACCGGTGTGCTCAACCGGCGTGGTTTTCACGAGGCAGCACTCCGCGCCGTCGCCAACGGTCGCCGACAGCGCCAGTCGATCGCCGTCGCCATTGCCGATATCGATCATTTCAAGAGCATCAACGATCGCCACGGCCATACCGCTGGCGACCGTACGCTGGGTTTCGTGTGCGGGCGCCTGACCCGCGGGCTGCGCGGCGGCGATCTCGTCGGGCGGATCGGCGGCGAGGAATTTGCGCTGCTGCTGGTCAACAGCTCCGCCCTCCAGGCGGCGGAGGCGATGGAGCGTATCCGCACCGACATCGCCTCCGGCTATTCGGAGGATGGAGCACCCGCCCCGTGACCGCCAGCTTCGGGGTCGCTTCGGTCGTGCTGGGTGGCCCATCCCCGGACCAGATGCTCGCGGAAGCCATGGATCGCGCCGACAAGGCGCTGTACCGGTCGAAGCTGGAAGGACGGAACCGGACTACGCTGGCTTCCTAATCCGCCTCTGGAAAAACGCCGCGCCTTCGACTATGTGCGCGCGTCCCCATGGCAACACAGCTCCCCTCCCCGCCCAAGGTCGGCATGGTTTCGCTCGGCTGTCCGAAGAACCTCGTCGACAGCGAACGCATCCTCACCAAGCTCCGCTCGGATGGCTATGCCATGTCCGCCGATTATGCCGGCGCCGACATCGTGCTGGTCAACACCTGCGGCTTCCTCGATTCCGCCAAGGAAGAGAGCCTCGAAGCCATCGGCGAGGCGATCGCGGAGAATGGCCGCGTCATCGTCACCGGCTGCATGGGCAAGGAAGCCGAGCTGATCCGCGAGCGCTTTCCGGACGTGCTCGCCGTCACCGGGGCGCATCAGTATGAGCAGGTGGTCGGCGCGGTGCACGATGCGGCGCCGGTCACGCCGTCGGCCTATCTCGACTTGGTGCCGGAACGCGACCTCAAGCTCACGCCGCGCCACTACAGCTATCTGAAGATTTCGGAGGGCTGCAACCACCGCTGCTCCTTCTGCATCATCCCGAGCCTGCGCGGCGATCTCGTCAGCCGCCGCCCGGACGCGATCCTGCGCGAGGCGGAAAAGCTGGTCGCGGCGGGCACGAAGGAACTGCTGGTCATCAGCCAGGACACTTCGGCCTACGGCGTGGACCTGCGCCATGCCTCCTACCCGCTCAAGGGCGGCGGCGAGGTGCGGCGCAC
>BACX01000385.1 GCA_000333335.1 Sphingomonas-like bacterium B12
GCATAACGGCAGTCTACGACGGGATCGTGGCCTAAAGCCAGCATTGTCAGGGCAGCAGATCCTTGATCGCGCCCAGCAATCCACGAGGCTTGCCCCGCCCGTATTTCTCGGGATCGCTCTGCCGCAACCGGGCGATTTCCTTGAGCGTCAGCTTGTAGCGATAGCGATCCGCGTCCGAGACCCGATCGCGCGCCAGCTTGGCCCGCATGACCCCTTCCGCCTCGTCACCATGATCCCGGATCGCCCAACGCGCCTGGTCGCGCGCGCGGCTCTCCACGTGGATATCCACTCCCTTGGGTTTGAAGATCATGACTCTCGCACACAACACAGCCTGGACGGTGTTTCATAGCCCGCATGACAAATCGAAGAAAAGGCCCTCGATGGTCGAATCCGGCAGGGCGATGCCGCGCGGGCCAAAACGCAAGCCGCTTAACGGGATGGAAATCTTACGGCCATACCAGAATGGACCCAAATCAACGCGGTGATCCCAGGATGCTCTACGCCCCGGCCAGGAAGACCAAGACCCGCAGCCTCGTGCAGGCGGAATCGGGATCGCCCGTCATCGCGGAAGCGATACGCCCCGACGCGCAACTGCGCGCCATCCGGCTCGAGGCTCTGGCCCAGTTCGCACCGCTGCTGGCGGGCGCGGTGGTGCTCAGCTGCCTCGTTCTTGCCGCCATCCTGTTCCGGCGGATCGATCTCCTGCACGTCGTGAGCTGGTCGATGCTCGTCATCGCCAGCAGCTGGATGATGGTTCGCCGGCTCGAGAACAACGCGCTACTCTACGTACGGCGTGATCCTCCGAAACGAGCCCTGATCGAGGCCGGCATCCTGATCGGGCTGGTGGCCGGCGCCTGGGCGTCGGTCCCGATCGCGGTCTACCGAGCCCAGCCCGACGACATCCAGACCGTGCTGGTCGGCGCTTTCTGCGCGATGATGTGCGGCGCCCTCGCCATCGCCGCCGTACCGAGCGCTGCGGTGATCTGGGCCAGCATCCTTGCCGGCGGCCTCGGCCTCGCGCTGCATCTGGGCGGCGATCGTTTTTCGCTTCCGCTCTCGGTGCTCGTATTGTTCCATTTCGGTTTCGTCTTCGCCGTGATCCGCCGCAACGCCTATCTGCTGGCCGACCGCGCGGACCGCGAGGCCCGCCAGCAGGTGGATGTCGAGGCCGCTACGCGATTGATGCGCGAATATGAGGAGCGCGGCACAAGCTGCCTCTGGCAGACCGACGCAGCCCATATCCTCACCTATGCGACCCCCAGCATCGCGGCTTTGCTGAGCCGGCCGATGAACCGGCTGGTCGGTAACGCGCTCCCCGCGTTGATCGGCGGCAGCGGCGCGCTCGGCTCGGCGATGCTCGGCCGCGCCGCGTTCACCGGCATCGAGGTGGAATTCGGCGAGGGACGCACCCGCCGCTCCGTCGCCTTCTCGGGTACGCCGATCGTCGATTCTGCCGGCGGTTTCCTCGGTTTCCGGGGCAGCTGTTCGGACGTGACCGAAACGCGAAGCTCGGAACGCCGCCTGCGCCAGCTCGCCAGTCTCGACGTGCTGACCGAGCTGCCCAACCGGATGCGGATGCGCGAACTGCTTGGCGAGGCTCTGCTCTCGGCGCGCGCCTCGGGCCGCCCGTGCGGCATGCTGCTGCTCGATCTCGATGGCTTCAAGCCGGTCAATGACACGTTCGGCCATCCGAAGGGCGACGCGGTGCTCAAGACCGTCGCCGAGCGGTTGGTCGCGCAGATCGGCAATCACGGCATCGTTGGGCGGCTCGGCGGTGACGAGTTCGGGATCGTCCTGCACGATGCGCAGAACCGCAAGGCGGTGGGCGAACTGGCGGACTCGCTGATCGCCCAGGTTTCCGAACCCTATGTGCTGGACGGCGTATCGGTGCGCATCGGCGTCTCGATCGGCGGCGCGTTCGGCCCGGTCGACGGCGACACCGTGGACGATCTCGTGAAGAAATCCGATCTCGCCCTCTACGAGGCGAAGGCGGCCGGGCGCGGCACTTACCGTCAATTCGAGCGCAGCATGCAGACCGAGGCCGAGAATCGGCTGCGACTGGAACATGATCTGCGCCTCGCGCTCCAGCTCAACCAGTTCCGCCTGTTCTACCAGCCGCTGATCGACGCCCAGACCCAGGAGGTGAAGGGTTTTGAGGCGCTGATCCGTTGGCAGCATCCGGTGCGTGGTTTCGTCAGCCCGGCCGAGTTCGTGCCGCTGGCCGAGGAGATCGGCCTGATCCACGAGATGGGCGAGTGGGTGGCCCGCACCGCCATCCGTGACTGCGCGCAATGGCCGTCGCCGATCAGCGTGGCCGTCAACCTCTCGCCGATCCAGCTGGGATCGCCGGGCCTGCCGGCGATGATCTCCGATGCGTTGTCCCGCGCCAAGCTCGCCCGCAACCGGCTGGAGCTGGAGGTCACGGAGAGCGTGTTCCTGCAGGATTCGGAAGGCTCGCTCGATGTGCTGCGCCGCCTGCGCGCGC
>BACX01000384.1 GCA_000333335.1 Sphingomonas-like bacterium B12
GCGTCGTCGAAGCTCAGGCCGCCTTGCGCAGCCGGACCGGCACCGACTTGTAGGAGGGCGTGCCGCTCTTGCCGTCATAATCGTCGAACGCCATCAGCCCGTTGCATTCCGGATAATAAGCCGCAAGCGATCCTTGCGCGATCGGATGCGCGACCAGCGTCTGCCCGGCCAGCACCCGCTTGCCCGCGATCACGTCCACCCGGTCGCCATGGGCCAAGCCAAGCACGGCGAGATCCTCCGCGTTCGCGAAGATCACGTCGCGTCGCCCGGTGATGCCGCGATAGCGATCGTTGAGGCCGTAGATCGTGGTGTTGTACTGATCGTGGCTGCGGATCGAGGTAAGCGTCAGCGGCGTGTCGTCGTGGCCATCATCTTCGTCGATCTTCGGAAAAACGAGGAAATGCGCCTTTTTATCGGGCGTCCCCCATTCGCGGAACGAGGGACCGATATGCAGGCGGAAGCCGCCGGGCTGACGGATGCGCGCGTTGAAATCGAAGAAATCGGGGAAAACCTGCTCGATCTTGTCGCGGATGCGATCGTAATCGGCGACCATCCCCTCCCAGTCGATCGGTGACGCCGGCTTCGTCTCGCGCGCCAGCCGGGCGATGATCGCCGGCTCGGACATGAGATCCTCCGCGACCGGCTTCAGCTTGCCGCGCGAGGCGTGGACCATCGACATGGAATCCTCGACCGTCACCGATTGCGGGCCGGTTGCCTGCACGTCCTGCTCGGTCCGGCCGAGGCAGGGCAGCACGATCGTGTCCTGCTTCGCGATCAGCAGGCAGGTACGGTTGAACTTGGTGACGATCTGCACCGACAGATCGAGCTTGCGGAATGCCTCGTGGCAGGCCTCCGGATCCGGCATCGCGACCGCGAAATTGCCGCCCAGCCCGATGAACGTGCGGGATTTGCCTTCCCGCATCGCCGCCAGCGTCTCCACCGCATTGTGGCCGTGCTCACGCGGGCTCTGGATACCGAAGGCGGTGTCGAGCCGTGTGAGGAAATCCTCCTTGGGTATCTCCGTGATGCCGACGGTGCGATCGCCCTGCACGTTGGAATGGCCGCGCAGCGGGCAGATGCCGGCACCGGGCTTGCCGATATTCCCGCGCAGCAGCAACAAGTTGGCGAGTTGCTGCACGTTCTCGGTGCCGTGGCGGTGCTGGGTGATGCCCATGCCGTAGCAGATGATCACGCGCTCGGCGGCGGCGTAGGTGTCCGCCATGCTCTCGACCGCGCTGCGGGTGAGGCCCGAGCGGCGCTCGATCTCGTCCCAGCCGGTCGCCTCGATATCGGCCTTGAGCGCATCGAAGCCGGTGGTCTCGGTCGCAATGAAGGCGTGATCCAGCGCATCGCGCTCGAACAGCCGCTTCATCATGCCTTTCAGCATCGCGGCATCGCCACCGACCTTCACCAGATGATAGGCCGACGCCAGCGGCGTATCGCGGGGCAGCAGCATCTCGGTCGGGTGCTGGGGCGACTTGAAGCGCTCCAGACCACGTTCGCGCAGCGGATTGGCGACCACGATCGGCACGCCACGCCGAGAGGCATCGCGCAGCGTCGAGAGCATGCGNCGATGGTTGGTGCCCGGATTG
>BACX01000383.1 GCA_000333335.1 Sphingomonas-like bacterium B12
ATCGCTATGGCGGGAGCTGGCTACGCTCCAAAGCGGTGGGGAACAAAGCATTACAAAGATCCTCTGCACCATCCTCATCTCGATAGAACGAGCGAAAGCTATCTCATCAGGCTATGATCGGCCCCTATCCGCAAGGGCAGAGCAGCCGCAGCGCGCGCTACCGACCCCATGGCGGAATGGGATGTTCTTGGCAAATCAGGTCATTGGCAGATTGGTTTGACAAGTCCGATACCCTGCCGCATGGCGACTGTCCTGCCCCTGACCGGGCGAAACTCAGCCATTCACGAGCGAAACTGAGATTACCGGATGCAATATCAAGGCTTGCTTTTTCGCCATCGGCTGTTTGCGGTCATCGTGCTTCTGCCGACATTGATCGCCGCGCTCTATTTCGGTCTCATCGCTTCGGACGTGTACGTATCGGAGTCGCGGTTCGTCGTAAAAAATCAGAACGGCCGCTCGATGCAGGTTCCGTCGATCGCAAGCCTCATTCAAACGAGCGGGATTTCGCCGGGGCAGGAACAGACCAACGAGGTGCTCGACTATGTGAGATCTCGCAGTGCCCTGAAGGATCTCGAACAGCTTAGCAGCGTGAAGAGCATCTATCAAAATCCCGCCGCTGACAGATTTTCGCGCTACCCGTCGTTCTGGCAGGATGATCGCTTCGAGAATTTGTATCGCTATTATTCGCATATGGTCGATGCGCGGCTGGATACCGAGACCGGTGTCGCCGTCCTCGACGTAAAGGCTTTCACGCCGCAGGACGCCGCCAGGATCAACGCCTTGCTGCTCCAGCTCAGTGAGCAGCTGGTCAACAGGCTCAACCAAAAGGCGCGCCAGAACGCGATCGAAGAGGCCGAGAGGCATGTTGCCATGGCCGAGAAGCGGGCGAAGGCGGCGCGGCTGGCGATGGCGAAATACCGCAACCAAACCGATCTGATCGATCCGACGAAGCAGGCGGTGGGCGTTCTTGATATTTCCAACAAGCTTGTGGCTCAGCAGGCCGCGCTGCAGGCCCAATTGTCGCTGATCGAAAGCGTAACGCCCCAGAATCCGTCGATCCCATCGCTGAAAAGCCGGATCAGCGCCATTGGCCGCGAGATCGATGCGCAGAACAGCCGGGCCGTCGGCTCAAACGGCGCCATATCTTCGAAGCTTGCCGGTTACGAGGATCTACAACTCGAGCAGGAGTTCGCCTCGCAAGCTCTCACTGCCGCCAACACCTCGCTCGAACAAGCGAGCATCGAGGCCGCGCAGCAGGAATATTATCTCGAGCGCGTGGTCGATCCCAACGTTCCGGATATGGCGCTTCTGCCGCATCGCCTAGGCCAGGTTCTGACCGTCGCAGCGGCGATGCTCTGCCTGTATTTCATTGGGTGGATGCTGATGGTCGGCATTCTCGAACACGCCCCCGAGGATTGAACCTTGGCGTCTCTAGTCAAAGGCTGGGGTATCCAGACCCGGGTCATCAAAGCATTGATGATCCGCGAACTGTCAACTCGGTTTGGACGGGAAAATATCGGGTTCCTCTGGATGATGGTTGAGCCCCTGCTGTTTCCGGCCCTCGTCGCCATCATCTGGCGGCTCCTCAAAGGCCCGGAAGAACACGGCATCAGCGTCATCGCCTTTCGTGGTGACAGGATATGTCCCTCTCACCCTGTTTCGCCATGCCGTCAGCAGATCGGCTGGCGTATTTACCGCCAACAGCAGCCTGATGTATCATCGTCAGATTAAGATTCTAGATTTCATTTTCGTCCGATTTCTCATCGAGATGATCGGATCGATGATGTCATATCTGCTTATCGCAATCATCCTGATTTATCTCGGTCTTTTCCCCGTGCCAGCGGATCTCGGCATGCTGATTGCCGGTTGGGGACTATATTGCCTGTTCACACTCTCTCTTTGCCTTATTCTCGCTCCACTCTCCGAAACGTCAGAAGTGATCGAGAAACTTCTGCCGGTCACCACCTATATCATGATTCCATTTGCAGGCACCTTCAACATGGTGTCCTGGCTTTCGCCCAAGCTCCGGGACGGAATGCTATGGTCGCCTTTCGTGGATGCCATGGAAATGATGCGCTACGGTGTTTTTGGCGAGCAGGTGACGCCCTATTACGATCCGATGGTACCGGTTTGGGCATCGATGATCTGCATGGTCGTTGGCCTCACCCTGTGCCGTCGCATCCGTCGAAAGCTGGTCGTCGAATGATCGAGTGCCTCGATATCCATAAATCGTATCCCATGGGGCATCGCCGCAAGAAGGTTCTCGAAGGAATAAATCTAGAGATCAGACGCGGCGAACATGTGGGATTTCTCGGGCGCAACGGCGCTGGCAAATCCACCTTGATCAAACTGATCGCCGGGGTCGAGATGCCCACATCCGGCGCGGTCAAGCGTCATATGTCGACATCTTGGCCGCTTGGCTTCAACGGTGGGTTTCAGGGCAGCCTGACCGGTTATGACAATGCCCGCTTCATCGCGCGAATCTATGGCCGTGACTATAGGGAAATTCGGGATTTTGTTGAGGATTTCACCGAATTAGGCCGGCAACTCAAGATGCCTGTAAAAACCTATTCGTCGGGAATGAAGGCGAGACTCGCCTTCGCTCTTTCACTGGCGATCGAATTCGACTGCTATTTGATTGACGAGATCATTCTGGTGGGGGATCAGAACTTCCAGAAGAAGTGCCATTTCGAGCTGTTCGAAAAGCGAGGTGATCGCGCGTTGATCCTCGCGTCGCACAGCCCGGAGGTGATCCGCGGATATTGCAACCGGGCCCTCGTCTTGGCTAATGGCGCGGGCAACATTTACGACGACATCGACGAGGCGCTGAGCATCTACGAAAAGCTATAGCATGGCTTACCGTCTTCCCCGTTTTCCATCCATGCTAAGCGAGAGTTTTCTGGCCCTTTGACGCCTGCGAGCAAAGAGCTGGAACGTGAAGAAGACGCGCTACGCGGAAGAGCAGGTTGCATTCGCGCTGAGGCAGGCAGAAACCGGCACGCCGGTTGCTGAGGCCATCGGTCAGATGTGCATGGGCGCCGAACACCATTCGAGCGGACAACGTCCTATGTCGGGGAGCAACAGCGGGTTTCGGTCAGCAGATCTCTATGCGCCGATAGGTGTCGGCGCGCCATTCAATGAGAGCCAGATGGCTTTCACCGATGACGGAATCGCTCAATGCGTCTGGTTCCCATTATGAATAGCTGCCTGACCGGGGGCTTATAGCCGTAAGCTAACACTTAGCCGTCCCGATGGATTTGGTCGCCTTGCAGAGCGTACCCAACGCGAGGTGTCTCACGCCCCCACGTCTAGATGCCTCCCTTCGGACATGCCGAAACGTATGTAGTGCTTTAGAGGATCCACGCCGGCCTTCGCCACGTCCGGATAGCGTTTGAGATAGGCGTCGCCGTCGAACAGGCCGTGCCGACGCAATACTTCCAGATCGCGTCGCCTCCGCATCGGCGCGGGCAGCATGGCCCGCCACCCCCGGTTCGACATTGCGAGCACATCGTGCACCCTGCGAAACCAGGCCAGCATTCGGTCTTTCTCGGCACATCGCGAGTTCAGCGCGGTAACGGTTCGGTTCTGACTGCCTTGCTGCATCTTGATCTGGCCGAGTTCCTCTTCCGCCTCCGCGGCCCTTTTGTGGAAACCGATCGCCTCGGCGCGCAAGGCGTTAAGGGTCGATCGCGTTTCCGCCTTCTCCGCTCCACTTTGGCCAAGGGCTCTCTCGCGTGCCGTGAGCCGTTCCACGAGCATCTCCACATCCGTATGCAGCATGCTCTTTCCTTCGGAAAGCGCGTGGTTCGCCTGCGAGAACGCGTGCAATAGCGTCATCACGCTTGCCAACGGATGGTCTTGGGACTGCCATCGACGGTCGAGTGCGTCGGTCTCATTCCTGATGCCGATCGAGAAAGGGTCCAGATTGCTCAGCTCAGCCAGACCTTGAGAAACGATCCGCGCCTCAGCCCGCCGCTCTGCGAGTTCGAGCATCAGCGAGCCTTCGCGAGCCTCTAACTTCGCGACCATCCGGTCGGCCGCACCCAATTTCATATCCAGCTTCGCCACGCTCGCCTCAAGCGAACGCCGTTCGCGAGCCAAATCGAATACCCACTTGTCAGCCTTCGCCAGCCGATCTTCGAGTTTTCTTGCGACAGCCCTGATCGCGTTTTCGTTTTCGAGCGACTGGTCGCGCTCCTCGACGGCCCGTTCAGATTGCGCCCAAGCCTGCTCGATCTCTTCCTGCCGCTGACGCAAATTGCTTTCGAGGCTGGCGATCAGACCATCGGCACGCGCCGCCGACTCGAGGGATTGTGATTGTGCCGAGCTCGCTTGGCCGAGCGCTTCGGAAAGACGCGCGACTTCCTCTTCCAATTCGCCTTGACGTTGTTGCTTCTCATCCAGCGCAGACCTGAGCGTGTCGATCTGCTGTTTCACCTCGACAACCTCCAGGCGCGCCTGCGAAGCGTCCTGCTCAGCCGCTTGTGCGTCCGACTCCCGTCGCAAAGAGAGAGTCTCGGACGCACTCAATTGCGCCTGCAGCTCTGCGTGGACCGGTGCATCGATGGAGCGCTCGAGCCTCGCCTCCAACTCCAAGGCGCGCGCATGCGCCGTATCGAGTTCGATGCGAAGTTCCTCATGTTCGGTGCGTTCGGCCATGAGCGACGTCACCTCCTGCGTGAGCGCATCAGTGCGCGCGCGCAGTTTGTTGATGAGATCCATGTCCTCCGTCTCATCGCCTTCGCCGTATACGTCATGGGACTGCCAAGTCCGCGCGTTCATCGAGGGATAGCGCTGGTATACGAAAGCGGTGTTCAGCGGCTCGGAACTCGGACCCTTGCGGAATACGGCCACAAAATCATTCCACACGTCGCTGTGCCTGCGGCCGATGAAGCTTTCGACAAAATCGATCTCCAGCCCGCACGATCGTGCGTGCTCGGCCAGGGCGAGGCCAGCATCCGGATAGAAGCGCCAACAATCGCGCGGATAACGATGAACAGTGCCATTGGACGGGGCATTCACGTAGATGTGCCCCCCCGGCCGCGCGGCCCGGCACATACGCACGAACGTATCCCAGAACCGCGAATCATGCTCGAAAACGGAGGACGCCATCACAAGATCGAAGCCATTTCTCTTCGACTGGAAAATCCTGACCCGGCACGATGATCTTGTCGACCGATGGCCCGGCCTCGATGTCGAGGCCGGTGTAATCGGTCGTGGGCGCCGCGAGGTCTCGCAGACAGCCGTTGACGTTCATGGACCCGATTTCGAGAACCTTTGCGTGGGGCAGATCGCAATAGATGCGCATGATAAGCTCACCGATCCGATAGGCGGAATCGTGCATGGTGATCTCTTTTCCCTCAAATGGCCGGCGCGCAGCGAGTTTCGTGAGCTTGGCCCACGATCTCAGCGCGTTACTGCGCGATCGGACGGGGTGTTGCAACCTCGCGCTGCGACGCACGCACGCGCATTCTCAAAAAAGCTCGTGTGCCACAGCGCAAGCCAAACACCGGGAGTTCGCGAGCGCATTGCGTCTTGCACACCAGGCTTGATCTGCGGCACATGGCGCGACTGTGAAAGGCTTCAGACTGATTGACATGCCGCACGGGTTGTCTGCGAAACTCACGCTTGCCGGCGCGCTCGCGATCGGCACCAACTTGACCCCGAGCTTGGTCACGGCGCAGGCAGAGGGGATCAGTTCTGCGGGATCTCACACGTTGCCTCCGTCCGCCGATGGAGCGACGCGAAACTCCATGGCCGTGGGGTCAGACCTATATCCGGTCAGTTCCACCGCCACCAACCAGCCGCGCTTCGATCGATCGAGCAACTTGCTTGTCAACACGATCGGTGCACGAACGGGCTTGTTCGGCGCGGCGTCTCGCGAAGGGCTGACCTGGGCGAATCACTACGTACCCGGCACCGACCAGACCGGATTCGTTCAGCTCTACTCGCTGTCAACGTCGGGACATTACGGCGCTTTCTTCGGGGCGAGATCGAGCGATAATCACGACAGCACGATCCAGAATGTCATTGGCAGCATCAGCCTGGTCGTTGCCGACGGTGATATCCCGCATCGCCACTGGGCGACCTATGAGGAGGGCTATATTCCGGCAGGCGCCTCGGCTTATCGCCTCCTCATCAATAACGAAAACTCTATNACAAACAGCGCGTCGCCGGCACCGATCGCCAATCCATATGCTGTCAATCCCGAT
>BACX01000382.1 GCA_000333335.1 Sphingomonas-like bacterium B12
TGGCGTCGGGACTGGCGTCTGGAGACCTTGCATCTAGCGACGCAGCACGGCGTTGCGGATCGCATCGACTATCTCGAAAGCGGAGACATTGCTCCGTTTTCGCAGCGGGCCAAAGGCATGGTCACGATCAACAGCACGAGTGGTACGCTGGCCCTCGCCTTCGGCATTCCCGTTATCGCGCTTGGGCAAGCCGTCTACGACGTGAAGGGCGTGACCTATGAGGGCACACTCGACGAATTCTGGGGCAATCCGGGACATCCAGATCAGGAGACATTCGCCGCCTTTTGCAGAGTATTGATCGACCGCTGCCTGATCCCCGGGGGGTTCTTCTCCGAAGAAGGGCTGGAAATGGTGACACGAGGCGTTATCGAAAGGCTGGCCGCGGCGAGCCCGCTACAACGGCAGGCAAAGCAACGCTTCCCTTCGATAGCCGCACGCAAAGCGATCGCAGCCGAGCAGAAAGACCCGTTTGCACGCGATTTATGATCTGTGACCCACACCCGTGGCGGAAGGAGGCTGGATTGAATTGGAACGAAAAGGTCAATTCACGCGGGCGTAAAATCCCGTTCGTGGGCAAATCACTGTTCCAGCTGGGCAAAGAGCTGCGTCCGAAAATTGACCGAATCATCATGCGCGACTCCCTGGTCCCAGACCAGCCCATTATCGACAAATCCTACTTCCCATGGGTCGCAGAGCTGGAAAAGCATTGGGAAGCGATCCGCGATGAGGCCATCAGTATCCGGACGGGCGAGATCCCGTCACTGGGCGAGATATCATTCGACCATGGACGTATTGCCGCTGATCGACGTTGGAAGGCCTTCTTCTTGAAGGGCTATGGCTATCGGATGCGCAAAAATGCTGCGCGCGCGCCGATTACATCAGCGTTGATCGAAAACGTGCCCGGTCTGGTCACGGCCAATTTTTCTGTCATGGAAGCGGGCGGCCACATTCCTCGTCATTGGGGTATGACCAAGGGCATGCTGACCTACCATCTGGCGCTCCGGGTGCCGAAAGA
The DNA here is from genome assembly GCA_000333335.1 of Sphingomonas-like bacterium B12. Classification (GTDB taxonomy): domain Bacteria; phylum Pseudomonadota; class Alphaproteobacteria; order Sphingomonadales; family Sphingomonadaceae; genus Solisphingomonas. The sequence continues at coordinate 1,016 of BACX01000382.1, forward strand.
CCGCCAAAAATGCCGGATCCATATCGAGGGCCCGGACACACTGCACGTGCTTGCCTGGGAGGAAGGCCGCTCTTTCATCTTTGACGACATGTTCAACCATGAGGTCTGGAACGAGACGGACGAAGATCGCTACATCCTTCTGATTCAGATCAAGCGCCCGTGCCGCTGGCGGGCCAATTTCATTCAGAACACGTTTCTGTTCGGCGTACGCCACTCTCGCTTCGTGCAAGATATCCGGAAAAACATCGATCAAGCGGCATGATTTTGGCCGGCCCGGAAGGGCCGGCCGCGTCGTTAACGAACCGCATTCACGCCGGACGTAACCGCCACGACCGGTGAGAAGAGCTGGCTGATCACCTGGATCAGCTTGGACGGCTGGTTAAAGCCGGCATTGCCGATATACAGGACATCCTTGTCCTGCATGGCGAAGCGCTGAGCGAGAAAAAGCGAGCCGGCGTTCATCATATTGATATGATAGACGAACGGAGCGGGCCTGCCGTCGGGTCCGGTATCGAGACGAAAAACGAAGATCGCCTTGGCATCACCGAGATTAGGGTTGGCGCCCCCAGCTAGAGCCACAGCCTCGGCCAATGTCATGGTGGGAGCGGCAAACGGGATCTGCTGCACCCTGTCGGCCGCGCCCATCACCGAAAAACTCAGCGGTTGACGGATGATGTCGATGCGATCGCCGGGGCGGGCCAGCATACTGCCGACCCGCCCACTCATCATGTCGGCCAGCCGAAAGTCTTGCACGCGACCGCCACGGTTGACGCGCAGCAGCAGGTCTTTGGTCTCCCCCCGATATCCACCAGAAAGCGCCACCACGTCCGCCACGGTTTCGTGGTTGGTTTGCAGCGTGAGGCGTCCGCCCTTCGCGATCTCGCCACCCACAATCACGCTGTTCGTGAGCGACTGCTCGATCGTGACAACGACTTGGGGATTCTGTGACATTCCGCGCAACGCCGCACGAATGCGAGCCTGAAGCTGAGCCGGCGTCAGTCCGGCAGCCTGCACCTTTCCGACGAAGGGAAACCGAATGAAGCCCTGATCGTCGACCCGCATCGGCACTAGATTGGTGACGTGTGCCGCGCTGTCGCTACCGCCAAGGCCTCCTTCGCTGGCCACCACCGCGCTGCCGGGGCCGTTGGGCGCAAACAAGGTGATGCCCGTCTCGTACAAAGATATGTTAAGGATGTCGCCCGGCCCGATCAGATCCGTAGGGGCCACCGGCGCGTCATCGATCAACGGCGATGCCGGGGCAGCTACAACCGGGAGATCCGAGAAATCGGTAACTTCGACTAGCTTATAGTGGAATCTTGTTTTTGGATCCTGCTGCTGTTCGACGATCTGGTGCCCGGTCGGACCGCTGATCGGAAGCCCGGCACATCCCCCGAGAGCCAGTGGAAGAGCCAGAGCGCCGGACCAAATCCTGTGCGCCCGTGGGGAAAGCGCGACGCGACCGAAACGAAACATCATCGTGAATTTACCGTTGAGATCTTGAATTCGCGCTCCCTTATCACCGCCACTCGCAGGAGTGCAATCGCGATAGGCCTTTAAGTGCCATACCGGCTATGATAGTTGCCGCAGCCGACCACCATCGCGTCCGAGCTGTCAGCCAAGGCCCAATTCGTTTCCGCACGGCGTATGATCATATCGACCACCCGAACGATCGCCGAGTTGCCGTATCTCGGCGTGTTTCTGGCGGACAGCCCCGACGCGGTCGCCGGCTGGGGCCGCAAACCGTCGGGCCGTCGTGCGGTCTGGTTGTCCAAGGTTCTGCGGCGCAGGCTTGCGCTTCTCGAGGACGGTTTCATCCGGTCTGTCGAGCGTCACAGCGCACCGCTGTCGCTCATCGTGGACGATATCGGGGTCTATTACGACGCGACGAAGGCGTCTCGGATGGAGCGCTCCATCGGCCGGGGCATCACGGGCGATCAATCGGCGCGCGCGCGCGCCATCGCAGCGCTGTGGCGCGATCACGGCATTTCCAAATACAATCACGCCCGTGACTATGGCGGTGCGCTACCCGATCGCTACGTACTCGTCGTCGATCAGACGTTTGGCGACCTGTCCGTCGCAAGCGGTCTGGCGCGAGCCGAAAGTTTCTCGGCCATGCTATCTGCCGCGTTGGATGAAAACCCACACACCGCGGTCGTCGTCAAAATTCATCCCGATGTCTACACCAAAGCCAAGCGAGGATATTTTTTTGCCGGTCAGCTGTGCCATCCGCGCGTCGTCGTGGTCGGCACCGACTGTCACAGCGTCGCTCTAATCCGCGGCGCGTCCGCGGTCTACTGCGTAACGTCGCTCATGGGCTTCGAAGCACTGCTCTGGGAAAAGACGGTCCGCTGCTTCGGAATGCCATTCTATGCCGGCTGGGGTGTCACGGTGGACGAACTGCGACCGCCCGAACGGCGACAGGGTGCGCGGCTGGAAGACATCGTTTACGCCGCCCTCGTCGATGTAGCGCGCTATGTCGATCCCGCGACCGGGACGCCATTGACCACGGAAGCAGCCATCGATCATGTGTCACGCGGTCGCGCGGCTCTGCTCGAAAGCCGATCGCCTCTGCTTACCTCATGATGCATAAAGCCCTGCCGACCACCGATCTCTATTTTTCTCACAGTTGCCGCCCGCTCATTAAACGCTGGTGGCGGCGCGGATTGATCGTGCGCGAAAGCGCGAACAGCTTTCGCTGCGGCAACCGGTTCCTGCTGATCCGTCGTGACCAGCCCGATGTGATGGAGAAGGCGCTCGCATGGAGCGGTCCGCTCATCTACCTGATCGACGACGATATACCCAGCGCTGCGTCCTCCCCAGCTCTTCTGCCCCGTATCGAGCACGCCTGAAAGAATTCGAGACGCGCTATTATGGCCGCCTTCTGCAACGCGCCGACATGATGTGCCNATCATCGGATGCGCTCGCCGGGACTCTCACGGCAAATCGCCACGTCGCGGCCGAAATCGTGCGGATGGACCCCTATTGGGGCCTGCCGTTTGCGGATCAGAGGCATTTCGCCGATGAAGGGCTGAGCATAGTGCATCTCGGAACGGCCAGCCATCGCGGCGCGCTGACGCGGATCACGCCCGCCATAATGGCCGCGCTGGATGGCGCCCCCACCGCGCGTTTCACGTTTATCGGCAGGGCCGGCGATCATCCCGCGCTCGAAGCCCATCCGGCTGTCCGGCGATTCGACGTGAAGAAGTGGCGACGATATCGGCGCTGGCTCCCCCGGCAGCGCTTTCATCTTGCCCTGTATCCTCTGGAACAAACCCGGTTCGATCTGGCGCGATCCGCGAACAAGATCTTCGAACATGCCGCCGTCGGTGCGGTGGGCATGTACCCGCGAAGCTGGGCGCCTGCTCGCCTGGTGGGCGAGGGATCGATTCTCGCACCGGACGAGCCTATCGACTGGCACAAGTCCATCGCCCTCGCCATCGAGCGGCGAACGACGTTGGCCAGGCTGGCGAAGATCGCCCAGACCAAGTTGGAGGCGCGGGACGAGGGCGCAACGCAGAAGCGCCGATGGCGGACGCTCCTTGACTTCGAACCAGACCCATCGGATTTTTCATGACCTTCTATTTCGCTTTCTGGAAGACTTTCCGGTCAAGGCCGATGGCCGCATTGGCGGCGCTATTCTGGCATGTCACCGGCCGAAAGGTCAGAGCGCGCAACCGCCTCCGCATCAGCCTAGCGCAAAGCCCCAAAGCCTATCCGATCTGGATCAACACGATCGAGCGACAAGCGGACATCGTCGCACAGGCGCAGGGGGTCATGGCAAGCTGGCGATATCGCCCCCTCTTCACCGTCCTTACCCATCAGACATGCGACTGGAACCAGGCGACCGTCGACGCGCTTCGCGACATGATGCGATCCCAGGCCTATCCGGCATGGGAAGTCGTGATCGTTCGCGCGTCACAAACCGCAATCCTCGACGTCGGAGATGCAGCCGGATGCCGCTTTGCCGATAAGAGAGCCGACAGCGCCGCTGACGCACTGAGGATCGGCATTGCCGAATCTCAGGGCGATTATCTGCTGCCCTTACCCTCGTCAGCCGTATTGCCCGCAACATCGCTGTTCCGGTACGCCGAGGCCCTCCAAGCCCAGCCGGACGCGCGACTGCTGTTCGGAGACAACGATTGGATCGACAGGCAGGGCGCACGCCGCTCGCCATGGTTCAAACCGGAATGGAACGAGGAACTAATTTTTGCGCAGGATTATGTCAGCCAGGCGATGACGGTTTCTCGGAAGGCGGCCGTCATGGCCGCCCATGCCAGCCCTGACGACATCCCCTTAACCCCTTATGCCGTGGCTCTGTCGATGACTGGCGCTGATCGCCAAGCGATGGTCCATGTTCCCCATATCCAGGCTCATCTGCCGGAGGTGCAAATCGCGGAATGCGCCGATGCCCGCCTGTCGGTCGTTCAGGCTCGTCTCGATCAGCTGAATCTCCGGGCCTCGGCGTCGATAGGCCGTTATCAGATGGTCAAGGTCGACTGGCCCCTGCCGACTCCGATGCCAATGGTCAGCATCATCATTCCAACGCGCGATAAGGTTTCCTTGCTGCGGGCCTGCGTGGACGGCCTTCTGACAGGGACTTCTTATGAGCCTTTCGAAATTCTCGTCGTCGATAACGGCAGCCAGCAAACGAGCACTCTCACCTATCTCGATCAGCTATCCCGGCACCCCGCCGTGCGGATCCTACGAGATGATCGCCCCTATAATTTCTCCCAGCTCAACAACATGGCTGCGGCGAAGGCCGAGGGAAGCTACCTCTGTCTTCTCAACAACGACACCGAGATACTCGACGATAGCTGGCTCACGGCGTTGATGCGGCAGGCGGTACGTCCATCGGCTGGCGCGGTCGGCGCGCGACTTCTCTATGCCGACAGGTCCATCCAGCACGCTGGGGTGGTGGTTGGTTTGGGCGATGCGGCGGGACACGCGCACAGATTCGCAGCCAGCGCCGATCTCGGCTACTTCGGCAGAACTCACGCAGCCCAATATGTGAGCGCGGTGACGGCCGCCTGCCTGGTCGTGGCGAAGGACAAATATCTGGCGGTAGGCGGTCTG
>BACX01000381.1 GCA_000333335.1 Sphingomonas-like bacterium B12
CCAAGCTGCAGATATANGGGCGGATCGGCGAAGATGCAGTCGATCGACTTGTCGGGCAGCTGCGACATGGCGCGGATGCAGTCGTCGCGCAAAATCTGGTCGAGCGGCAGCTCGCCGGCCGCGACACGCGCCCGTGCGATCCCCGATCCAATACCCGTTTCAACCTGCTGCATGCGATGCCCCGAACCCTGTTGCGGCGCGCAAACTGATTCCCCAGAGACTCGCGGTCAAGCGAAAAAGGGTAAAGATTCCGGCGAGTCGCGCCGCTTTCCTGATGAAACGAAACAGGACCGGCACCGGATGTTGAGTCCACGCACAGTGCCGGACTCAACCCCTAGTGGTGTAGAGGACGGACTCGGCTGGTCGCTTTTCAGATCGCCAGGCAGAGTTGCGCAACCGGCGCGAAGCTGCGGCGATGAATGGGGCTCGGCCCGAGGCGAACCAGCGCTGCCTTGTGCGCGGGCGTGCCGTAGCCCTTGTTGTGACGCCAGCCATAGCCGGGCCAGGTCGCGTCATGCTCGTGCATGATCCGGTCGCGCGTCACCTTGGCGACGATCGAGGCGGCGGCGATCGAGCGGCTGAGCGCATCGCCCGAGACGATGGCGGTCGCCGGATAGCGCCACTTGGGCAGCGCGTTGCCGTCCACCAGCACCATTCCTGGGTCTACGCCGAGCGCGTCCACAGCGCGTGTCATCGCCAGCATGGTGGCGTGGTAGATGTTGAGCCGGTCGATCTCGTCCACATCGACGATGCCGACACCCCAGCCCGCGATCCGGGTGATCTTCGCATAGAGCGCCTCGCGCGCCGGCTCGTCCAGCTTCTTGGAATCGTCGATGCCATGGGGCACGCGCCGCCGGTCTAGGATCACGGCGGCGGCGACCACCGGCCCGGCGAGCGGGCCGCGCCCGGCCTCGTCGACGCCCGCACAGGGTTCGGGATGATCGCGCTCGAAACGGAAACTGGGAGGCATGCCCAACTCCTACCGCCCCCGCCCTCTCGTGCAAAGCCGCGCCGTATTCGACGAAAGTGGAACTTCCCTGCCGGCCGCCGATTAATAACTTGATAGGCAGAAATAAGTCATAAGGGGACAGGAACGAGGATCTGATCATGGTGCGCAAGGATATCGACATGATGCCGCGTCAATTCGCGGTCACACTTATCGCCGGAATCCTGTTCGGCTCGACCTGCTGGGCCGGGCTGCTCGCCCTGATGGTCCGCTGAAGCGGCGAGTCTTGTTGCAGCGCAACTAAACCCGCCGCTTACTTTACATTCGATTTACGATACAGCTGCCTGACGCTTCAGCCGAGCGGCGTAGCTCTTGCGGAATTTCTGCAGCTTGGGCGCGACGACCGCCACGCAATAGGCGTTGCCGGGCCCCTTCCGCTCGAAATATTCCTGTGATAATCCTCCGCGACATACCACGGCGCCTCCGGCTCGATCGTGGTGACGACCGGCTTGTCCCAATCTGCCGTGCCCGCTCGATCGCCTGTGCGCGAAACCTCCTGNTCGGCCAATGGGGGAGATCGCCAACGATACTGGGTGCGATGTCNTTGCCGGCTCGATCGTGGTGACGACCGGCTTGTCCCAATCCTGCCGTGCCCGCTCGATCGCCTGGTGCGCCGAAGCCTCCTGTTCGGCCGAATGGGGGAAGATCGCCGAACGATACTGGGTGCCGATGTCGTTGCCCTGCCGGTTCAACTGGGTCGGATCGTGAATGTGGAAGAAGATGTCCAGGATGTCGTCATAGCTGATCACGGCCGGATCGAAGGCGATCCGGATCGCCTCGGCATGCCCGGTGTCACCGCCGCACACCTGCTTATAGGTGGGGTTGGCGACGCTGCCGCCGATATAGCCGCTCTCGACGGATTCGACGCCGATTACATCGTCGAACACCGCCTCGACGCACCAGAAGCAGCCTCCGGCCAACGTCGCGATTTCCTGGGTCATGATAGGACTCCTTGATGGAGGATTTGGCGCCCATTTCGGCGGTCGCAGCGCGTTTTTCAATAGGTGGCGTCTCGATCCGGTACGGATCTGATCGCCATCGGAATTGACGAAGCCTTTACGTGCTGCCCCTATGAGACGTGGCCATGGACGCACGCATCGCCGATCTCCGCTCCGTTCCGGCCGCCGCCGAGGTGGCCGTTCAATCCATCGTCGTGGTGGGACTGGGCTATGTCGGCCTGCCGCTGGCCGTTGCCCTGGCGAAGAGCTTCCCAACCGTCGGCCTCGACATCGACGAAGGCCGCATCTCCGAACTGAAGGCCGGCCACGACCGCACCGACGAGATCGACGACGCGCGCCTCGCGGCGTCCGAACTCCAGTACGCAGCCAATGCCGATGCCTGCGACGCGGCGGACGTCTATATCGTCACCGTCCCCACACCGGTAGACGAGCGCAACCGCCCCGATCTGCGCGCCCTGCTCTCGGCCTCCGAAATGGTCGGCAAGATGCTCGACGGCGCCCGCAAGCCACTGATCATCTTCGAGAGCACGGTCTATCCCGGCGTCACCGAGGAACTGTGCGTTCCCGCCATGGAGCAGGCTTCGGGCCTGACGTGGAAGGAAGACTTCTTCGTCGGTTACTCGCCGGAACGGATCAATCCGGGCGACCGCGAGCATACTGTCGACCGGATCATCAAGGTGGTGTCAGGCGACTCGCCCGATACGACCGACCGAGTTTCCAAGATCTACGAGCGTGTGACCACCGGCGGCACCTTCCGCGCCGCCTCGATCAAGGCGGCCGAAGGTGCCAAGGCGATCGAGAACGCGCAGCGCGACGTCAACATCGCCTTCATGAACGAGGCGACGCGCATCTTCTCCAAGCTCGGCGTCAGCATCTGGGACGTGATCGACGCGGCGAAAACCAAGTGGAACTTCCTGCCCTTCACGCCGGGCCTAGTCGGCGGCCACTGCATCGGCGTCGATCCCTATTATCTCTCGCACCGCGCGATCGAGCTGGGCCACCTGCCGGAAGTCATTCCGGCCGCCCGCTCGGTCAACGACGACATGGCGCGATGGATCGCCGACACGCTCCATCTGACGCTCAAGCGCCGCTCGCTGCGCGTGCTGATCCTCGGCGTGACGTTCAAGGAGGACGTGCCGGACCTGCGCAACTCCAAGGTCGGCGACATCGTCAAGCGCTTCTGGTTTCATGGCCATTCGGTGACGGTCCACGATCCGCATGCCGACGCCGCCGAGGCGGAGCGCGATTATGGCGTGCACCTCGATCCGGAGGCGCTGGACCAGCGCTATGATCTTGTTGTCGCGGCGGTCTCGCACCGTTTCTATCGTGAGATGGACGATGTGAGGCTGGCAGCACTCGTCGAGGAGGACGGCCTTTTCGCCGACGTGAAGGGAGTGTTCCGCGGGCGGGACTTCGGCCGCGCAATGTGGTCGCTCTAAGGGAGCGTCAATCGGTCAGCCGCGCCACGTCACGACTATTGCAAGGATGACCGAGGCCAGGATCGCCACAACCGTCTCCGATATCGAGTGGCTGTTCCACTGCCAGACTTCCAGGCCCGCATAGCCCGGCATGTTGGCGCGATGTCCGTCGCCGAATTGCTGGATCCACTGATATTCTCGCTGCGTGATCTCACGCATGATGCAGACCGCGGCCCCTGCGAAGCACCCCATCCAGACAGACGCGCGAGAAGCTGCCCCGAGCCTATGACCGATCACCCAGCAGGCGAGTTGGATGCCGAGCGATACTGGAACGTGGGCGAGCATGCATCCTCAACGAACGCCACCGACGGAGTTTCCACACCCCTTGCGCCGGATTCTGCGACAGCTATCACCTGACGACCTGCCATCTCACGGGCCTATTCCTTGATGCTCTATCAGTCGCGACTGTTGCCAGGCGTTCCGTTGGTCGAATCCCCTTTGTTTGAGAACGAGCTCGAACATATGGAGCTCGATTCGACGGAAAGAGGGATCGCGATCCAGCTCCATGGCAAGGGCTATGCGGTGATTGATTTTCCTGATCCGGAGATCGACGCGCGCATCGATCGCATCCGAAATCGCTTGGCGCCCGAACTCGGGATCACCAACGACAACGCTCCCGAGAGCATCAAGACCGGTGGTAAGGGCCGGGTGCAGGATGCCTGGAAACGGGATGAAGACGTACGGGCGATCGCTGCGAATGCGAAAGTGATCGATTTGCTGTCGCGCCTGTACGGACGGCGCGCATTCCCTTTTCAGACGCTCAATTTCCCGATCGGCACGCAACAGCCCCCACACACCGACGCCGTGCATTTCTCGTCAATTCCCGAACGGTTCATGTGCGGCGTCTGGCTGGCAATGGAGGATATCGACGCCGGCGCCGGCCCCCTCTGCTACGTGCCCGGCTCGCATAAATGGCCGATCGTCAGCAATACGATGATCGGCCGGCGCGGCTGGGGCCAGGATCCCACCCTGGTGCAGGAACCCTATCACGATGTCTGGAACGCCATAGTCGCGGCCCATGGCGCACCGATCGAGCATTTCCTCGCGCGCAAGGGACAGGCTCTGATCTGGGCTGCAAACTTGCTCCATGGCGGTAGCACGCAGACCGATCCGACCCGAACCCGATGGTCGCAGGTCACCCACTATTTTTTCGACGATTGCGCCTATTACACGCCTGCTTTTTCAGACGAACCTTTAGGGCGATTGGCTCTTCGAAAGATCGTGAACGCCGCTGACGGCTTGCCTCGGCCAAACCTCTATCTCGGCGAAACGCTCAAGCCTTCAGCACGCAAGAAAATCATGGGCCGATCGTTCTGGAAGCGCCTACGCGGCCGCTTCGCTCAGCCGACGTCATAGGCGAGTGTATGGCGCGCCGGCCGACGAACCTACGCGGATGACTTCACGACCTGGTCGATTGCAAGGAGGTCGCGCAACAGCGCTTCCAGATGATCGAGCGGCCAAGCATTCGGGCCGTCAGAAAGCGCCTCATCGGGATTGGGGTGAGTTTCCATAAACACGCCGGCAACGCCGGCAGCAACCGCGGCGCGAGCCAGGACTGGCACGAACTCGCGCTGGCCGCCCGAACGATCGCCCTGCCCGCCTGGTAGTTGCACGGAATGCGTGGCATCGAACACGACCGGGCAACCGGTGTCGCGCATGATGGCAAGGCTGCGCATGTCCGATACAAGGTTGTTGTAGCCAAAGCTGGCGCCGCGTTCGCAAACCATGAAATTGTCAGGATGAAGCCCGGCGCCCTCTGCCGCACTGCGGGCCTTCGCAACGACATGCTTCATGTCGCCGGGCGCCATGAACTGAGCCTTCTTGATGTTGACCGGCTTGCCCGCCCGCGCCACCGCGGCAATAAAATCGGTTTGCCGCGCGAGAAACGCCGGTGTCTGCAGCACATCCACCACATCGGCTACCGCGGCCACCTGGTCCTCGGTATGCACGTCAGTCAGCACCGGCAGGCCGGTCTCCGCACGCACTTTTTCCAGAATACGCAGCCCTTCGTCCATGCCCGGGCCCCGGAAAGACATGCCGGAGCTCCGGTTCGCCTTATCGAAGGAGCTCTTATAGATAAGCAAAACGCCGAGCCTCTCGGCGACGCCCTTCAGGCATTCAGCGGTCCGGAGCGAAAAACTTTCGCTTTCAATTACGCAAGGCCCGGCAATGAGGAAAAGCTTCTGATCAATGCCCACCGAGTGGCCGCACAAACGCATAAGATATTCCCAACGACGTGAGCGAAATTTAATTTTTCTAACTATACCGTATATTTAGGCCGCTTCGCCGCAGCCATGCCGCAGTGCGGCATATTTGCGGTAGAAGTCAACGTGCCGTTCCGTTATGCCGCTTTCCAGGGGTCCGGTCGAGGGAAAGAGCTGGAACTGTGATGCATAGTGTGTTTGCTTCCCGGCCGGATGAGGCCGGCCTGCTGTCTGCTCTCAGGACCACCCGGATCGAGATCGACGCGCTGGATGCGCTCTGGTCGGCGATGTGCAAGCCGCCGCTGAGAGACGCGTTTGTGGCCGCCGTCACTGCGATCCATGACCATCAAAGCCGGCTCATCGTCACTGGCATGGGCAAAAGTGGCATCATCGGCCGCAAGATCGCTGCGACCATGACATCGACCGGCACGCCCGCGCTGTTTCTGCACCCCGGCGAAGCCAGTCATGGTGACCTCGGAATGATCGGTCACGATGATATCGTGCTGGCCATCACCTGGAGCGGCGAGACAACCGAGCTTGGCGACATCATCGCCTATTGCAGGCGTTTTGGCGTAAAGCTGATTGTCGCGACCGCGCATGCGGACAGCACCGCGGGCCGGGCCGCCGACATCTGCCTCGTCTTGCCGAAAGTACGCGAGGCCTGTCCAAACGAGCTGGCACCCACCTCGTCCACGACCGTGCAGGCAGTGCTGGGGGATGCGATGGCGGTGGCGCTGATCGAGCGGCGCGGCTTTTCACGTTCGGACTTCCTCACCTTCCATCCTGGCGGCCAGCTCGGCGCACAGCTGACCACGGTTGCCAATCTGATGGGCAGTGGCGATGCCATTCCGATGGTCCAGCCCGGTGCAACCTTGCTCGATGCTACCATCGAAATGAGCCGCAAGCGATATGGCTGCACTGCGGTGACCGACGAGGCTGGCATGTTGCTCGGCGCTTTTACCGACGGCGACGTGCGGCGCAGTTTCGTCAGCAACCGGCTGGAAGACGATATCAGCCTGCACATGACGTCACAGCCGCTCACCATCACGCCCGATGCGCTGTCCACCCAGGCGTTGAAGGTGATGAACGACAATGGCGTGACCGTGCTGTTCGTATGCCGGGATGGGCGACTCGAGGGCATCATTCACATGCACGACATCCTGCGTGCCGGCGTCGCCTGATCCGGCGCGCGCGACCGACCTGATCGTCGTCCCGGCCCGCTTTGGATCGAAGCGGCTGCCGGGCAAGCCTTTGATCCGTATCGCGGGCCATACCCTGCTGGAACGCGTCGTCGCTGTCGCGCAACAGGCCGCCTCCGTCGCCGGGGATTGCGCCGTCGTGGTGGCGACCGACGATGAGCGGATCCTCGATCATGCGCGCGCCATCGGTTGTGCTGCGGTGATGACGGCGAGCGAGATCAGCTCCGGTTCCGGGCGTGCCTGCGCGGCTGCATCGGCCCGCACGCCTGAACCGCCCATCGTCGTCAATCTTCAGGGCGACGCGCCGTTCATCCCGCCAGCGCTGGTGGCGCGGTTGCTCACCACCGCCCGTGCCACGCAAGCAGATTGCGTGACGCCAGTGGTACGGCTCGACTGGGCGGCGCTCGACGCGATGCGCGCGCACAAGCAGCAGGCGCCGTTCAGCGGCACCACCTGCGTTCGCAACGGCGATGGACGCGCTTTGTGGTTCTCCAAGACGATCCTGCCCGCGATCCGTGACGAAGCCGCTCTGCGCACCGCCGGGCCGCTCTCTCCGGTCTATCGCCATCTTGGCCTCTACGCCTATCGGCTGGGCGCGCTTCAGCGGTTCGAGGCGACGGCACCGACCCCGTACGAACAGTGGGAGGGGTTAGAGCAGCTCCGCTTTCTCGAAACCGGCATGTCCATCCACACGATCGAGGCCGCGGCCCCACGCCACGCGATGTCGGGAATCGACACGCAGGCCGACGTGGCGTTGGCGGAGAGACTGATTGCGCAGCACGGCGATCCGCATCGGTCATGACCTCGTTTTTGGTGATCGCCCGGCATGGAAATACCTTCGCGCCCGGCGAGCCGCCGCGCCGGATCGGTGCCGCTACCGATGTGCCGCTGGTTGAAAGCGGGCGCGAGCAGGCTGCGCTGCTCGGCAAGCACTTCGCGGCCGAAGGTTGGCAGTTCACGCAGGTTCTCGCCTCGCCGCTGCAACGCACGCGCGAGAGCGCGATCCTGATCGTCGCTGCCATGGGCGGCGGCCCGGCGATCGAGAGCAGAGATTGGCTGGCTGAAATCGATCACGGCCCCGACGAGAATCGCGAAGAGGCAGAGGTGATCGCCCGGATTGGCGAGGCCGCGCTCGCATCATGGGATGCCCACGGCGTCGCGCCGGCAGGCTGGCATGTAGATGGCCCCACCCGGTTGGCAGCATGGCGCGATTTCTTTGCGCAGGTGCCGGAAGGCGTGTCCCTATTGGTCACTAGCAATGGTGCCGCGCGCTTCGGATTGATGGCCACTGCGGAACTGTCGGAACAGGCGGCCGCTCTGCCTTCGCTCAAGCTCGCGACGGGGGCTTATGGAGTGATTGCCGTCGATCTTGGCAGGCCGCGGCTCATCGCCTGGAATCGCCGCCCCTGACATGACACTTGCGACGGACCGGGCGGTCGGCGAAAGGAGGCCGATGAACCCCGCGCGCTACCTTCTCCTGCCCTGGTGGATCGCGCAGCTGCCGACCGGCGCCAAAGCCTTCTGCGACAATCCGGTGATCGGATCGCCGATACTCAACCGCTGGGGCCTCCATGCCGCCCGCGCGCGCTTCGCTGCAGCGCTCGCCGCCTCGCGCCGTCATCGGCTGCGCAGGATGGTGAGCGACCAGGACGCCGCCGACTTCGAGCGCGATGGCTTCATCCTGAAGCGTAATTTCCTGCCGGCGGACCTGTTCGACACCGTTCGTACCCAGGCCCTGGGTCATCAGGGCCTCGCTCGCGAGATGGTACAGGGAAACACCATCACGCGCCGCATGGCCCTCGATCCGGCGGCATTGCAAGCCATGCCCGCAGTGGCGGATCTGCTCGGCGGCCACGAATGGCGCGGGCTGATGCGCTATGTAGGCAGCTTCGATAGCGAGCCGATCGCCTATATCCAGACGATCCTGTCCCACGTGAACGATCGCGAGCCGGATCCGCAAACCGCACTCCATGCCGACACCTTTCACCCGACAGTGAAGGCCTGGCTGTTCCTGACTGATGTGGCGGAGGATGAAGGGCCGTTCGTCTACGTACCCGGCTCGCACCGAATGACGCCCGAACGTCTCGCTTGGGAGAAAGAGCGGAGCATCAGGGCGAGCAGCGGCCTCGATCGCCTGTCCTCGCGGGGATCGCTGCGCATCGGCGCGGACGAGTTGCCGGCGCTCGGGCTTCCCGCGCCCCGCGCGTTCGCGGTGCCGGCCAATACGCTGGTGGTCGCCGACACCTCAGGCTTTCACGCTCGCGGTCCTTCGGCGCGGCCGTCTATCCGCATCGAGATCTGGACCTATGGGCGGCGCAATCCCTTCCTGCCGTGGGCGGGGTTCGACCTGTTGAGCCTGCCCGGCATTGCGGAACGCCGCGCGATGATCGCCTGGGCTTTGCGCGATCGGCTGAAGCGCTGGATCGGCCAGCCATGGCGCGACGCCGGGCGCAAACGCCCCGATGCGCCGGCGGACGCCTGATATCGTGCCCCAACCGCTTGCCGGAGCATTGCCGCCACTCCTGCGTGCCCCGCCCCATCTGGGATCCGAGGCGACCGTGTCGGAAGCCGGGTCGACGACCGCACCGATCGATGCGAAGCGGATCGACGATTTGATCGCGATGATGCGGGAGCAACGGGTAGGCGGCGCGTTCTGGGCGCACGCCTTCGCCGGGCGTCAGCCAGGGATCATCATCCGGCCTGCGTCTTATCCCGAAGCAGATGCGATTGCTGCCACCCTTTCCGAAATCGAGCGGGAGGGCGTGCTGTGGCTCAGCGGGATATCACGCGGCCGACGTCTGCCGGGCGAGACCCTGGACCGAGAGGTCGATCCCTGGTCGCTGCTGGACAATCGACCCACGGTGCTCGCGCATGGCGACGACGAATGGGTGGCGCTCGCCCATATCGCCGGATGCCGCGTCCGTATCCTGTCTTCCGGACGATTCGGCGAGCCGCATGCGACGCCGGAGCAGATCCGCCAAGCGGTCGGCAGGTATCTGTTCGGCACCATGTATCGCGACCCGTTCACCGAGACCGCGTCCGATGCCGAGACGATCGTCGAACGGCTGGCGGACTGGCGCCGGATTCAAGCCGCCAATCAGGGGATCGTCGCCGCTTGCGGCATCGCGTGGTGGAAACGGCTGGAGATAAGGCGGTTTCTGGGGACACCGGCACATCCGCTCCGCTTCTTCCTCTCTGAACGGCAGGCCATCCGCCATGCCGCGCGCCAGGGTGGCGCCATCGCGGTATGGCCCTCGCGCATCTCGGCCGGAATGGCCGGGAAGGCCGCGTCGGCCGGCGTATCACTGGTGCGCGTCGAGGATGGGTTCGTCCGCTCGGTGGGCCTGGGCAGCAATCTGGTGCCGCCCTCCTCGATCACGGTCGATCGCCAGGGCATCCACTATGATCCGGGCCATCCAAGCGACCTCGAGACGATGCTTCAGGAAGCGACCTTCCCCGCCAGCCTGCTCGATCGCGCCGAACGTCTTCGGGAGACGATGCTTCGAGCGGGAATCAGCAAATATGGCATCGGTGGCTCCTCCCCGTTTCGGGAACGGAAACCGGGCCGGCGATTGGTGCTGGTGCCGGGGCAGGTGGAAGACGACATGTCGGTTCGCCTCGGCGGTGGTGGCCTCGCGAGCAATCTGGAACTGATCCGCCGTGCCCGCGCGCTGGAGCCCGATGCCGAAATCTGGTTCCGCCCGCATCCGGACGTGGATGCCGGCCATCGCAGGGGCGTGGTACCCGACGCGGACGCTTTGCGCTTCGCCGACCGCGTCGTCCGGGGTGGTGGCATGGCCGCCCTGCTCGATCGCGTCGATGCGGTGCACGTGCTGACCTCGCTGACCGGGTTCGAGGCCTTGCTGCGCGGCCACGATGTCACCTGCCACGGCGTGCCTTTCTATGCGGGATGGGGGCTAACCCGCGATCTCGCCCCGATTCCGGCACGGCGTGGTCGTCAGCGTACGCTCGCCGAACTCGTCGCGGCCGTGCTGATCGTCTATCCGCGCTACCTCGATCCGGTGACAGGCCTGCCCTGCCCACCGGAAGTGCTGATCTCGCGGATGACCGATGGCGCAGACCATAACCGCCTCGGCTGGGTCACGCGACTGCGCAAGCTGCAGGGCAAGTTGACGCGACGGCGAAGCTGAAGGGCGGCCTCAGCGCCCCTTGGCAGGAATACGCGTACGGAACACCCAATCCCACATAATCGCGGTGATCGCGTAATTTCCCTCTACCCGCGCGTGATGATGGCGGATGTGATGACGCCGCAGATGCCGCAGCACGCCGCGCCGCATCGGCAACTGATGGCAGGCGTAATGTGCAATGTCGTACAGTACGTAACCGATCGCGAAGCCGAGAAACGCGAAGGTTCCGGCCGGACCAATGGCGAGTCGCAGGACTGCCCAAACCGCCGCCGATACCGGCACGCTGATGATCGGAGGCATCATGTTGCGATGGGGATCGTTAGGATCGACATGGTGATTGCCGTGGGTCACGAACACCACCGACCGAAACACGGGGGACTGCGTCTTCCAGTGAAAGAGGAAGCGATGCATTCCATATTCGAACAGCGTCCAGCCGAGCAAACCCGTCAACAGCAGCCCCAGGGCCTCCAGCACGCTAGCCTTGCCCCAGGCAAACCATAACGTCGCCGACAGAATCGGTAGCCAGATGGAAATGAACGCGCGCGGCGAGATCGTCGTGGTTCGTTCCAGCAGATCGCTTTCGAACAGACGCATCCGCTGCCGAGGCACCGCATCGTACTTCATCAGACTCCGCCCCGGCTGCACAAACGCATACACATCGCTACGCTATCAACAGAGGATACCCTTCGGTGTCAAGCAAAGTGCTGTGCTGCACAATTACGATTTAAGCCCTACCGAAAGTTCATGAATCGTCCGAAATGGTGAGAATGAACCGCATATTGATAACGGGTGCCTCAGGTGAACTGGGCGCATCGATTGCTCGGCACTACGCGGCCCCCGGCTGTAACCTGGTGCTATGGGGACGTGACCAAATTCGCCTTGCTTCGATCGCACACATCTGCCGCCAGGCGGGTGCGGCGGTCGAGACCCTCTCGCTGGATTTAAGCGATGTCGACGCCGCGATCGCGGCTGCACGAGCGGCCGATGAGCGCCTTCCGGTGACGCTCGCCTTTCTCGTAGCTGGCCTTGGCGATGTTCGCCCACCCGACGCCGCTGTGGAGAGCGCAGAACAGGTCCAGCGTCTGGGCATCGTGAATTTCGTCGCACCGTGCGCGGTGAGCACAGTCATAGCAGAGCGTATGGTGCTCCGCTCGCAGGGGCATATCGTTTTTATCGGCTCGGCGGCAGCCTTCCACGCACTTCCGTTCGCGGCGGGATATGCCGGATCAAAGGCTGGCTTAGCCCGGTTCGCCGACGCGCTGCGGATCGGGGTGGCGCCGCACAAGGTCGGCGTTACGTTGGTATCGCCGGGATTTATCAATACAGCCGCCGCGCGCGGGGTCGCCGGACCAAAGCCGTTTCTCATGGAGCCGGACCAGGTCGCCCGGCAAATCGCCAAAGCGGTGGAGCGCGGCCGTCCCCACTTGATCGCGCCACGGTGGTTTGAGGCCCTGCGGTGGTTTGATCGCTTGCTCCCAACATTTTGGCGGGATCGGCTGCTGCGTGCGCTCGCGCCGGATAAGGTATGAGATCACGCCGGCTTGGTCATGACGGCGAGACCCTGCCAAAATTGGGGATGGGCACTCGCATCGCTGCCATCCGTAAACATCACATCCGCGAAGCCGATGTCCTGCGCCCAAAACCGGATCCAGTCGCGATGCAGGAAGGTGTCCAGCGTCGCAGACCAGCCGCGCCGGCGGAACTGAGCGAGACGTCGCTGAAAAATGGAATGATGATTCTCGTCTTCCAGCTCTAGGAAGGAAAAGACCATCTTTCCGCCAGGCTTCAAGGCACGGAAGATATCTTCCATGTAAATGTAGCACTCCTCAGGATAAAGATGCGTGAACACCGACCAATGGAACACCATATCAAGTGAATTGCTCGGTGCTGCGATGCTGAGATCGCGATGTACCACCGCGTCATACCCAAGACATTTTGTCTTGAGATAGGTTACGAGAGACCGGACGATATCTGCGCCCTTGTACGTCCCCCGCCAGCCGGATCGTTGCAGCGCCAGTGCTGTTCGTCCAGAACCGCAGCCCAGATCATAAACCGACATGCCGTCTCGCAGGCCATGATGGACCAGCACTGCCACATGGCCGTCCCCCTGACGAATGAACTCCTCGCGCGAGAGCGAGCCAATCGAGGCCATCATCGCCATGTCAGGATCGCCCCGGTGCTTCCGACGCTTCCGAGCTACCAGGGCCTCATACGAACGTACCGAATGCCAACGATTGGCATGAACCAACAAAGACTGAAGCAAGCCCATCCCCGACTCCTGTTTCTCCTCCCGATCTGCTCAAAACAAGAGAGTCCGTCAAACCTCTTGAGCAACAACAGTATCGAGCACGGCTTTGTGAAGTTGGTCTGGAGTTAGATCCACGCGCTTGTTGGCGCCCTTTACAATTTCTCCTGAAGCGGAAACCCTTACAATGACGTAAGGCGTGTGACGCGCTCCACCTGGTTCCAGCACGCCTGGGATGCTCGGTCGGTGATCGCCAAAAAAAACGAGCAAAGCCGAACGGCCTGCGCGGCGCAGATGGTCGATCTGTCCGGCCAACATGGCGTCGCTGCTGTGCAGATGACGCATGTAGGCACCCAAGCCTCCGGGCGACCCGGTCAGCTCATCCTTGCTCCAGGGACCGTGATTTTCCATCGTCACGGCGTATACCAGTGTTGGTTCGCTGCATTGATCGATCAACGCCCCGATGGCCCGGCCAAGCGCTCCATCGTCGACATACCGGTTCCCAGGCGGAAGCGGCGGGAAACTGCTTTCGCCGATAAGAGTGTCGAATCCTGCCGCTGGCATAAGCCGATCCCGACCGTAGAACCGCATGTCGTGCGGGTGCACGAAAAAACATCGATAGCTGAAGTTTCGCAGTCGCGCGGGCAACGCATAAGACGTTTCTCCATGCGCCGTGAGAAACGGATCGTAGCGCCGAAAACCGAGCTCCTGCTCGCTGCGTCCGAACAGAACGCCATATTCCGTCCGCATGGTGTAGGCGCCGAACCCGCTGACCGTCAGATTGCCCCACTGCCATGCCTGCTCCCTTGCTTGAGCAAGGCCGGGAAGGGCTAAATCGATGTCGCCTGTCAGTTCAACAGGATCGGCGAACGACTCGCACTGCACGACAATGAGGAGGTCTGGAGCATTCACCGCCGAGGCCGCCGGGCTCACTGGCGGTATTGGGTTTGGATCAACCGTCTCGCGCCAGCGCAACCAATAAAGCAGCAGCGTACCGATAAGGCCATGGCGATGAAGATCAGCTTCCAGATCCGGGGCATTCGCGTCTCCACGACGTCGCATGACCGAGATGAGCGCGACCAGAGATGCCAGTGACAAAAGAAATATCGCCACCCCGGCGATGTGAGGTTCGATCCGCCGGACATAGAGTGTACTTAGCGCGATCACGAGCAGTGGCGCTGCCGCCGTCAGCAGAGCCTTTTGAGCCGTCGAGAGCGCTGTGAAGTAAAAGCGTGGATGGCGGAACAAGGCAACCACGAGAGCGAGATCGGAGAACACCAACGGCTCGCCCAGAAATCTCTGTTTCGCGTTCGACACCACGGTGAACAGCGCGACCAACGCGACTGTGAGCAACCCTGAGACGACCGCCCCGCCGGAAAAAGCGAGGAACAGGCCAAAAAAGGCGGCTACGAGGAGCAGATGAAGCTGCCTCCCTCGCAAAAGCGCGCTCATCTTGCGCCGTGGGCGGACAAGCGCATCTAGCAGCAGCGACACAGCCAGCACTGTGGTCAGGCAAAAAAGTACGATCGTCACGTTTGCAGCGCCGCCGGTCCGTATTCGGTTGCCCTGCCTAGCTCGTCGACGAGAGCGAACGCGGCGTATAGCGATCGATCAAAACGCTGTCACGGTCGGCGGGCTTGCTCGCATCGCAAAAAAAATCTAGCGGCGGCAACAGTGTGATCGGCAGCTCCTAACGGCTTGGCCTTGGGGGCGGCGCTCCGATCGTGTTGAGGTAGATCAATGTCCAACCCGTACGCTGACCGCCCGGAGCTCATGCCCCAGGTCGCAAGCCCGGGTCCTGTTCAGCCTCTTCCAAATCGCAATATCTTGCTTCTGCAAGGCCTTATGGGCCCCCTCTTCAGATGGGTTGGCAAAGCTCTTCGCCGAACGGGCTATGGCGTCTATAAGGTCAATTTCAACGGCGGGGACCGTCTGTTTTGGCGATTGCCCAATGGTATCGACTATCGCGGTACAGCAGAGGAATGGCCGCAAACGTTCAAGTCGCTGCTTCAGAAATATGCCATCACAGATGTCATGCTGTTCGGAGATTGCCGGCAGATGCATATGGCCGCGATCGGCATCTGCCGGGAATTGCACATACCCGTGCACGTCTTTGAGGAGGGCTATATCCGTCCGGGCTGGGTCACGCTCGAACTCGGCGGCGTCAACGGCCACTCTACGCTGCCGCGTGACCCTCAGTGGTACCGCGAGCAGGCCGCCGCCCTGCCCGCCGCCAGCGAGCACCATCTTGCGCCTTCATCTTTCCGTCGGCGCCTCGCGGAAGGGCTGGCGTACAACGCTGCGGATGTGCTCACGCGCTGGTATTATCCGCATTGGCAAAATCATCGGCCGTGGCATCCGATCGTCGAAGGTGTCGGCTGGACGAGAAAGCTTTTGAAGCGGAAGGCAGCCGCAGCACGCTCGGCGCAGTTGGAGAAACCCTCACAGACAGTGAGCCCCTTACGTTCTCTTCCCCTTGCAGCTCGATTC